>DMTJ01000056.1 GCA_003477185.1 Lentisphaeria bacterium | reverse complement strand
GGCTCCTGCACCATGAAGCTCAATGCCGCTGCCGAGATGATCCCGCTGACCTGGCCCTCCATCGGCCAGATGCATCCCTACGTGCCAGCCACGCACGCTCGGGGCTATGCCGAGATCTGCACAGATCTCGAAAACTGGCTCTCCACCATCACCGAGCTGCCCGGCTGCAGCTTGCAGCCGAACGCTGGCTCCCAAGGCGAATATGCTGGCCTGATCGCTATTCGCGCCTATCTGCAGGCGCAGGGCCAGGCTGGTCGCGATGTCTGCCTCATCCCGGCCTCGGCGCACGGCACCAACCCTGCCTCGGCGGTACTAGCCGGGTTCCGGGTCGTCACCGTCGCCTGTAGCGACAATGGCGACATCGACCTTCGCGACCTCCACCTGAAAGTAGCCGAGCACGCCGAGACTCTCGGTGCCCTCATGATCACCTACCCGTCTACCCACGGCGTTTTTGAAGAAGCCGTAGCCGAGGTCTGCGCCATTGTTCATCAAGCAGGCGGCCAAGTCTATATGGATGGGGCGAACATGAACGCCCAGGTTGGCCTTACCTCGCCCGGCGCGATCGGTGCCGATGTCTGCCATGTCAATCTGCACAAGACCTTCTGCATTCCTCACGGCGGCGGTGGTCCTGGCATGGGGCCCATTTGCGTCGTCGAGCATCTATGTCCCTATCTGCCGACCGATCCGGCGTCAGCCATCGATCCGCCGATTGCGATCTCCGCAACCCACTATGGCAGTGCCAGCATCCTGACCATATCTTGGATGTATGTCCGGATGATGGGGGCCTCTGGGCTCACCAGCGCCACGCAGGTGGCGTTGCTCAACGCCAACTACATGGCGACCCGCCTGGCCGACCACTTTCCGGTCCTGTACACTGGGCGCAACGATCGCGTCGCCCACGAGTTCATTCTCGATCTGCGGCCCTTGCTCGGCGAAAGCGGTCTCACGGTCGAGGACGTCGCCAAGCGTCTGATGGACTACGGCTTTCATGCACCCACCGTCTCCTGGCCCGTGGCCGGCACCATCATGATCGAACCGACCGAGAGCGAGTCACGAGAGGAACTGGATCGTTACTGCGAAGCGTTGATCGAGATAGCCAGCGAGCTCGACGCCATCCGTAGCGGCGCAATCAGCGCCGCTGACAGCCCATTGCACTACGCGCCCCACACCCAGGCGGACCTGCTTGGCAGCTGGGATCGCGCCTACACACGAGAGCAGGCTGCCTTTCCGCTACCATGGGTTGCCGGTCGCAAATTCTGGCCATTTGTCGCCAGGATCGACAACGCCTATGGCGACCGCAATCTCGTCTGCGCTTGTAGCTGAGCTTTTTAAAGCGCCAAATATGTCTCCGGAAACGCCCTCTGGCCCCCTCCAGAGCGCCGGGAATGACGCTGAACAGGGAGCCTGATATTCTTGCCATCTCGAGTGGATGATCGAGCGTAGCCGATGGTAAAACGACCGGACTGGGAAAGCCCAACTATTACGCCCTGGAAGGGGGACAGAAGGAGGGTAAGCACCCACTCAAGGACTGGAAATGCGGCGACTGGTGCTTGAGCTCAGGTCAGAACGGAAGGTCATCATCCAACTGATGGGAGTCGGTGCCGCCCTGCTCGCTCTGGCCCGCGCAGAAATAACGTTACATTTTGCTGCTGGTCGGGGCGGCGAACGGCCATCTGCGGCGTTAATTCGGCGCGGGCCCCAAGCTGGCAGCAAATCGTTGAGATAGACCGTCCCGGCACCATAGGGGGAAGTAAGGGTTCCAGAGCCCGAGACTTCGGGATCGTCGAAAGCGAAGGCTTTGGGGTGCTCGTCCGCGAACAGGTAGTTCACCCGTCCCCTGTGGAGTGTCAAGGTTATGGTACTGGGAGCCAAGTCGGCACGGATTTGCACGCCGACGCTGTTGGTATCGATTTGATAAGGAGCGATGTTGTTGACCACAGTCGTGGTCCCGGACTGTCTGTTCTAATCCTGAGCCAGTTCAGTGAGCAAGGCGGTTTCGGCCCGATGCCGCGGCTGTATGGAGTGGGGTTGCATTGCTCGAATTTCGCCGCGCTGGCAGGGCTCCCTTGTTTAACAACCAGCTGATTAATTCCACTTGCTCAGCCTCCAATATCAGGCACCAGTAGCGGTCGTAACGAGTGCTATTGACAACAGAATGCAGTGCCATTTCTCTCCACCATGCGAGGGTTAAAGCTGGCCGCCGCTTTATGCAGCCGGGTTTCGCGCGAAGCATTGCGAGCGTGAATATTTGCCCCCTATTCAAGATCGCTGTAGCGACTGATATTTCGGCCATTCGACAAGCCACATGTAACGGAGTGTGAGGGTCGTCTGGACTGGTTGCTGTAAGATCAGCCCCGTGTTCAATCAGCAGCAAAGCCGCCTTTTGCTTGCGCTAGACCCAAGCCGCGTGCCATGGCCGCCAGCCATCGTCCTCGTCGCGCAGATTAACTCAGTGTCGCCTTGGGATGCTGCACGGTGAATCTCTTCAGAAACAGCAGTCGCCCCAATTAGGAATCGCCCAACGACATGAATTATAATAAATTTTCTGCTTACCCCATCAGCACCTGATAGGCGAACCCCAGGCCCCATCCGTCTGATAGGTCCTGACCACACGGTTGCCAAAGGAGCAGATCACGTCGTAGGAGATGGTGCCGCGGGCTTCTGCCCATTCGGCGATCGGGATGTTCTCGCCGAGGCACTCGACTTCGTCGCCAGCCGTGGCTTCCGGTAGGGCGCTGACATCGACTGTGACGTAGTCCATTGAGACCCGGCCCAGCACAGGGCAGGGCACGCCGCGGATGATCACGCGGCCGCGGTTGGAAAGGGCGATCGGGAAGCCATCGGCATAGCCGACGGCAGCGGTGCCGACCCTCGTGTCACGGGCCAAGGTGTGCGTGCAGCCATAGCCGATCGTGGCCCCGGCAGTCATTTCACGAACCTGGACTAAGCGTGTCTTTAGGGTCAGCACGGTCTCGATCGCGAGGCGGCGCTCGCCTGCGAGGTCGAAGGCGCCGTAGAGATTGATCCCAGTGCGGACCATGGTGAAGGGGGCATGGTATGACTTGGGCTGGTTGTTTACGCCATCGCTGTTGGCCATGTGCACGTGGTCGAAGCGGATTCCAGCGGCCGC
>DMTJ01000394.1 GCA_003477185.1 Lentisphaeria bacterium | reverse complement strand
CCCAAGCCGGCGGCGATTTGGGAGTCGATTCCGAAGCATCTTTCACGCGAGAACAAGAAGTTCTGGTTTTCGGTCGTCGAGAACAGCGCAAGAGCGCACGACTCGGGTCTTTGCCGTTGAAACCGCGCGGGTGCCCTGACAAGGCTGCGAGGCTAGGCGGTGTTTCAAGGTGTATGCGCTAGATGTCACGCTGCTTGGCGCTCTGGCAGAAACGCCCCGCAACTGGCGGTTCGAGGCGCTTGCCTGTTTGCTGAGTATCGCGGTGCCCTCGTCGAGAACTTCGGAGCTTAGCAGCTGGCAGCTAGTATGGATCTTCATTACTGGCGCAGCGCGAGCGGCAAGGCCGAGGTAGACTTTCTGATCGAGCAGGAAGGCTTGTATTTCCTCTGGAGGTCAAGGCCGCCGTCAATCCGAAGAGCAAAAGCCTGCAGTCATTCGACGCTCAATTTTCGCCACCGGCACGACTCCGCGCTACGCTATTGAACTTCAAGCGCGACGATCGCACCCTCAACATCCCCCTGTACGCCATTCCCGACGGACTGAGATTTGTGAATTGACCTCTCCGGCTGGATCAAGGCAACGCGCTTCCCGCCGCCTGGCGGCGGTATTCGCGCGGCGAGACGCCAGCTACACGACGAAACTGGCGGGCCAGGTAGTTGCTGTCGCAGAAGCCGGATTGCAGGGCCACTTCGCTGATGGAGAACTGCGTGCCGCGCAGCAACCGCTTGGCATGGTTGACGCGCAGGTGGATGAGGTAGTCGACCGGTGAGCGCTCCATTACCTGGCCAAAGTGGCGCATCAACGACGTCTGCGACATGCCGGCGACCTTGACCAGATCCGCGACCTGCACCGGCTCGGTGAAGTGTCGTTCCAGGTATCCAAGGACCTTGCTGATCTGGTTTACTGGTCGGGTCAGGTCCAGATCGAGTTGGGAGTAGCAGCGAGACAGGTACCCCAGCAGGCGCATGAGATGCGTAGTGGCCATGAAACGGTAGCCTGGCGTCCTGCTGGTCAACTCTTCGGCCAACTCGGCGACCAGGTTGCTGGCGCGGGCCAGTTCGTCAATGCCCAATCGCAGGCGACTCTGAAACTTCCGATGGCGGCGCACCTGCGGCTCGACACAGAACAGCGCCTGGTACCCGGGTAGACCGCCAAGGTCCGCATGCGGAATCCGCAACTGATCAGGGTCGTAGAGAATGTTAACGAGCGTCATCTTGTCGGTCTCCATGTAGCCATGGGTGGTGTCGCCCTGAATGACAAAGACGTCGCCGGTCTCCAACTTGTAGCTTTCTGGCCCCACAGCATGGGTCCCATGTCCCTTCATGATCAGGACGAGTTCGTGGAACGCGTGGGCATGTTGATCGTCGCCGCTTCCGTGTTGCGGGATCCGCTGTACGGCAAGCGGGAACTCGGCGTCGCGAAAGACCTGTGAGCGGAGAATCGTATCGGGCATGGGATTGCTCCAGGGACTACTAGATTGGTAGGATCGTGCTTGGATCTGGCGGAATCGTCAAGGACAATACGTCAGGATTGGCTAAATTCTATGGCTAACGCGGGGCTGAGGCCAACAAAACAGGAACCAATCAGGATGGGTAAGATGAGTCTTAAAGTGGGCATTGTAGGTTTGCGTGGGATCGGCAATCAGCATGCCAGTTGCCACATGGCGGACGAGTTGGCAGAGTTGGTTGCGGTTTGCGATGTGGTCAAGGAGCGGGCAGACGAAGCCGCCGAGAAGCATGGCGTCCAATCGTATGGCAGTGTCCAGGAGATGCTCGCGGCGCATCCGGACCTGGACATCGTGGATGTCTGCACAGGTGGCGATGAAAACGGCGGCTGGCACTATCAGCCGACCATGGAAGCCCTGACGGCAGGCAAGCACGTGCTGGTCGAGAAGCCCATCTCGAACGATATCACCGAGGCCCGCGAGATGGTGGCGCTCGCCCAGAAGCAGGACCGCTACCTAGGCTGCAATCTCAACCACTTCTTCACCGAGCCAGCCGACGAGGCAGCCCAACTCATTGCCGACGGCAAGGTCGGCGAACAGATATACTGCCTGCACCGGATGGGCTTCGTCGGCGGCGAAGGCAGCTATGGCGGCCCCATGGGCAACGCCAATGCCAAGGACTTCCCGTACTTTCACGTAAAGGCGTTTCTGGCGCACCCGTTCAGCATCATGCGCCATTTCTGCGGCGACATCACCCACATCCAGGCATTCCTGAGCCGCCCCGGCTTTCGCCAAGCGGCCAGCGACCCGATGTTGTCGGTGAACAGCATCCACTGCCGCTTTGCCAGCGGCGCGGTAGGCTATCTGTTCAGCCAGCGCGGCGACGCGACCATGGGCTACGGAGGATGGTGGAGTGTCGAGGTAGGCGGCGCCCGCGGCACCTTCATCATCGAGAACTGCGTCGAGAAGCTAATCTTCCAGCCAGCCCCCGGCATGGGAGGCGCTGCCGACCCCGCCAAGCTGAATCTGGGCGAGGCGCCCAAAGCCGTGGAGACCAACTCCGGAGAGACCGACTTTAATGTCACCTTTGGGCACCGCATCCACGCCTTCCTCGAGGACGTGACCAACGACGTGCCCAAGCACAAGCTACGTGCCTCGGGACGGGACGCGCTGGCGTCGTTGGAGTACACCTTCGCGACCATTGAGTCGTACGAGAACGATGGCGCACTGGTCCATCCGAACGCATTGCCCAGCCTTGAGCGCGCCCCGGGCGTAGAATAGAGAAGGGAGTCAGACCATGAAACTTGGCGCAAACTCAGTACTATTCGGTGGCTACGACATGGCCACCGCGTTTCGCTGCATCAAGGCCGCCGGTTACGACGGCATCGAAATCTCTGCCATCGACGGCATGAGCGAACACCTCGTCATCGACCGCTGGCGCGACTGCGCGCCCGAAATCAAGCGCCTGGCCGCGGAACTCGAGCTCGAGCTCCTCGCTATGGAGCAGCCCAGTCAGGATCCAGAGATCATGGAAGCGGCGATGCAGGCGGCGGTAGAGATCGGCATTCCGGTCATCAACTGCGGGCCTGGCGGCAAGAGCAATGAGCCTGGCTCAGTCGCAGAGCGCATCGAGTCGCTGGCGCGCCTGGCAGCCCGGGCCGAGCACTACGGCATTACGCTTTGCGTCAAGGCGCACGTGGGGGCCGCAGTCTACAACACGCCCACGTCC
>DMTJ01000297.1 GCA_003477185.1 Lentisphaeria bacterium | reverse complement strand
CCCGGTCCGCTCCCGCTGGATTGTCAGCAACGCGTTCGCCAGGCTCACAATGCTGTGCACACTCCGGAAGTTGCGGGTGAGCGAATAAATATCTGGCGCACCAGTATGGCGATCCTGGCTACGAATCAGCGTTCGCAGCTCCGCCCAGCGAAAACCACTGGGGTTCACGATCTGCTGCGGATCCGCCGCGAACAGCAGGCCATCCATGCGCCGCACCAAGCGCAGCAACAACAGCAACTCTACTTCGGTCAGGTCCTGGCCCTCATCGCAGACCACGTGATCATACACATGCGCCGGCGCCAGCTGGCGAAGTGCAGCCCGCGCTGCATCCACGTCGTCGCTGCGATTCTGCGCTCTCAGCCAGCCCTGATACCGTTCATACACCTTGAACAGCCGCGGTCTCTCGGCCACAAACAACGGTGCCCGCTTGCGCCCCAGCCTCTCGTACGCCTCACGCGATAGTCCGACCTGCCCCGGCTCCGTACACGCGCCCTTCACAATCCCCCGAATCTCCTCCCAGGCCAATGCCGCATCTGACAGCCGGTATGCCTGCCGATACCATTCCTCAAAGGCAGCCAGCCGAACTGACGGCAGCTCCCCGCCTGCGATCTCCGCATACAACTGTGGAAACGTGTAGAAATCAGGCACCCGCGGCGGCGTCTCCCGCCGTGACCTGAACAGATCATGAAACAACGAGCGCACAGTCTCGAGCAAAGGCTCGCTGTAGGTTACATACAGGATTCGACTCTGCGGCTGCTCCATAACCAGCCGCGCCAGCCGGTATACGCTTACCGTGGTCTTGCCGCTCCCAGCCGTGCCGCGCAGCAAAACCGGCCCTGGTAGGTACACGCTCTCCGCCTGCTCCCGTGACAGCTTCAGTTCCAAATCATTCACGGATGGGTCATCCAGCAACGCCTGCCACTCGGCCTCGTCTGCCACGATCTCCGGCGTCAGTTCGTACCAACGAATCGACTCCACCATTGCCTCGGTCTCAGGCACATTTAGCGGATCATTTACGTACTCCAGCAGATCTGGCGTACCCTCCTGGTTTGGCAGCAGCGCCTCCGGGCAGTCGGGCGTCTCTGCCAAGGTTGCCGTTGCGAACTCCGCAAAATCCAAAAAACCAGTTTCTGGCACGATATTCATCCGCCGCGCTCGATTGATATTGTCATGTCCGACAATGTCCCAGACTAAAACATGCGGCGAAAGCGCGTACGGCGGCTCAGTATCCGAGATCCGAACGACCGTAAATAGCATCCGGATTGCCCGGGTGACTCGGGCCTCATACACCGGTTTGCGGACTCCGCGAAGTGCCTTCACCCGCGTCCCATTCCCCCAGTAGCCCAGCTGCAGCCGTTCTAGCGTCTTCTGCACCTCCCCCCGAAACGGGGTCGCCTGCCCGGCTAGAAGCCCCTTTAGACGATGATGAATCAGAATATTGTAGAAATCGGTAGCCATGCCGATACCTCTTCTCCACTTCGCCGTGGAAGCAAAACCGGAAACCGAAGTACGCCTACTCCCGCCCTTGGCGCATTCCCACGATCTCCACATCCAGGGCCGCATCCTCGGAAGATAATGGCAGGGTCAGATCGAACAACTCCGGCTGATACTCGCCAGTGGCAGGCGGCACCACCGTGACTCCGATCCCGATCAGCCGCAAAGCGGCTTGATCCCAGTGAGTGCGCAGTAGCCGAAATGCCGCACGAAGAATCGGGCGCTCATGGTCTGTCCCCGGCGACAGCGTGATTTGGCGCGTGATGGTACGAAAGTCTGCCCAGCGCAACTTCAGCACAACTGTCGTAGCGAGATACGAACGATCCTTCACACGCTCCGCGACATGAACCGCCAAGCCCAACAGACAGGCCTCGATAGTCGCCAAATCGCCACAGTCTTCGCCAAAGGTGTTCTCGTTCGAGATAGACTTGACCGCTGACGCCTGGGAAACCGGACGCTGATCGATGCCATGGCTAAGCGCGAAGAGCCGCTCTGCGCCCTCCTGCCCGAGCAAGCCGGTCAACGCCTCGGCACCGCAACGCTGCACATCCGCGACTTTGCGGAGTCCGCAACGCTCAAGGCGTACGGCGGACTTGGGCCCAATCCCCCAGAGTCGTTGCAGGGAAAGCGGGGCCAACATTGCGGAGATCGCAGCGGGTTCTCGTGGGACAAACGTGAGCCCATTCGGCTTTTGCAGGTCGCTGGCCAGCTTAGCCAGCAGCTTATTCGGCGCGATCCCAATCGAGGCGGTCAACCCAATCTCATGCCAAATCTGTGCCTTCAGTGACTCGGCAAGAGTAATTGCTTCTTCTGCTGACGACACCTGGTCCGTGACATCGAGAAACGCCTCGTCGACAGAAAGGCCTTCCACATGGCTGGTTACTGCCCGAAATACGCCAAACAGTTGGTGGGAAACGTCCCGATATTGCTGCATCCGAACGGGCATGAAATGCGCGTGGGGGCAGAGCCGATGCGCAGTGCGCGACGGCATTGCCGAATGCACCCCAAACTCGCGTGCTTCATAGGACGCCGTGCAGACGACCCCGCGCTTGTCAGGCGGTGCCCCGACGATTACCGGCTCGCCTCTTAGGTGCACAGAATCCCGCTGCTCGACAGACGCGTAGAACGCGTCCATGTCTACATGAAAAATCCAGCGGTCGGTGTCGCTCAACGATTGACGTGAGCGCCCTCGCTATCGTGGGCCACATCCTTTGGCACACGATTCAGCTGGAGGCGAATCTCCTGATCGGCGGTCGTGTAGTAGACATCGCGCGCCTGTGCGATCATTTGCTGCAACGTCTCCTGAAACATTGTCACCAGCAAGGTGTTCCGCGAAGTCCGGTACTTCGGTAGAATCTTCTCGAAGTAATCAGCATCGGCCTCGACTCCAGCACGCACCCGCTGGTTATAACTCTCTGCCTCGGCAAGAATCTGCGAGGCCTCGCCCTGAGCCTGTTGCCCGAGCTTGCGGCTGAAGGCGTGTGCCCCACTGCGGCGGCTCGAGTACTCGTTCTCTGCTTCGATCACCTGGGTAAAGGCATCCAAGACCTGTCGCGGGACCTCGCGCCGGTCGAAGTACACGTTGATCGAGCTCAAGTCAATACCCACATCCAAGGCGACCAGCTTGCGCTTGAAGCGCCGCTCTACGTTGCCACGTAAGGTCTCTGAGCCTTCGTAAATCGCGCTGTCGATCGGCGTGCCAGCGACTTCCTTCACGACAGCGTTGGCCAGTGCGTTCTGAATCATCAAATCTGCCTGACCTTCCGCGTACCCGTAGTGATAGCGCTTCAGGTTATCGATCGTGAAGTTCACACTCCAGCGCCCATGAATCACATTGTAATCTCCGGTCAAAAGATAGCTGTCGGCCGCCGTGCGTAGAGTCTCAGGGTCCGGCGGCGGGCCTTGCTGGTTGGCGGCCGCCTCCTCGTACCAGAACGAGGCAACCACGGTGTGGCTGCGGGCCGTACGCACGCGCACCACTGAGGCAAACGGCTTCGGTAGCGCATAGTACCCCTTGCCTGGCTTCAGAGCGTCGCCCTTTACCGCCCCAAACTGCGAGATAAAGGCCTGCTCGTTGGCATCTAGAACCGTGTAGTTGGACACCACATAGCCAATGGCGACCAGCACCATCGAGATCACAAGAATCCGTCGAGCCAACTTCGCGGTGCGAAGAACAGCTTCTTCGCCTTCGCCACGCTGGCGGCGGCTATTGAACTGGATATCGGGGATGGGCATGATGCGCGGGCTTAGTTCCGGACCGCTGGCAGCTTGGTGCCGGGCCTTGACGTGGAGTCTTGGAAACGCTTGAGTGCAGAGAACGGCGGGGTATCTGGGTCAAAGAACAGAGTTGCCCCATGACTCAACTTCTTGAGTGCTTCGACCTCGGCCAGAAACTCGGCAAGCTCAGGCTCCTGATTGAACACGTCGTAGAACTCGGCAGCTGCTGCGTCGGCCGCACCACGCACCTTTTTGGCGCTCGCTTCCGCCTGCGCCACCACGATCCGACGTTGGCTCTCTGCTTCGGCACGAATTCGCTGTGCTTCGGCATCGCCACGGGCGAGAATCTCCTGACGAGTCGCTTCACGCTCGGCCTTCATCCGCTCAAACACCGAGATGCTGACCTTCTCGGGCAGTCCGATTTGCTTGAGCCCGACATCTACGATCTCAATCCCGAACTGGTCAAGCGAGTGAGTTTGCATGCCCGCGAGCAGATCAGCTTCGATCTGGTCGATCTTCACTTTCGTGGCATTGACATTGATCAGATCGCCAAAGTCATAACGGCTGATCACGCCGCTGCGCGTACTGCGCAGCACATTCGTCAGCAGCTCTTCCGCGACCGCAAAGCTATCACGGGTCTGGTCCACTTCCTGCACGCTGCGCAGGTACTTCATGATCTGCTCTTCACTATTCTGAATCCGCCAGCAGACGTAGACGCCGATCACGATATTCTTGCCGTCCCTCGTGAAGGTCTCTTCCAACTCGCCAATGTTGCCGTCAAAGCACCGCACTCGACGATCCTTGCGCCATACAGTCTCGACCGGCGTGGGTAGCTTGAAATGCAGGCCCGGTGCAGCAACTCGCACTGGATTTCCCCAGCGCGTGACCACGGCGTGCTCCGTCTCCTGCACTTGGAAGGTGAAGAGTGAAATGATAAATATCGCGCACACAGCCAGCACGACAACAATCAGCGGCTTGCTGCTGTGGTGCGTTTGCGGATCGGTATGAGTATGGTCTGCCATGGTATCCTCTACTTAAGCTTAAGGTCCCGAGTAAGATCAATCTCTGGATCTTCCTCGAGATTTACTTCTAGAATCTGTTTCGCACGAGTCGCAATAAACACGCAGCGCACGTCTCGCTCTGCCAGTGTCTCCATCATCAGACGTCGTGTGTAAATACTTGGTGCCTTCGCATACGCTGCACACTGCTGGGCAAACCGCAGCGACCGCGCCTCCGGAATCAGCTTCCGCTCCTGGCGGTATGCCTCCGCATCGGCCGCCACACTGTCACTCAGCCCCTTCGCCTCATTCTGCCACGCGCGGGCATCACCTTCTGCCCGCAACACTTTGGCCAGCAGTTCTTCTTGCGCACCAACTACCTGCTGGAAGGACTCGCCCGTTTCAACCGGTGGATGCAGATCCGTCAGCGCCACATAGGTGATCTCTACTCCCAACGGTGGCTTCACCGCCGCCACGGCCTCAGAAATCCGCCGCGTCAGCTTGGTCGCGGTGACTGTGCGACCACGACCAACAACATCGTTAAAGCTCGACGATGCGAAGAACCGGACCAACTCGCGCTGGCAGACACCTGCCAACGGCACCCGAGGGTCATCATAGTTGTACGCGTAAGCAAGCACATCGGCCTCA
>DMTJ01000139.1 GCA_003477185.1 Lentisphaeria bacterium | reverse complement strand
TCGTCGAGAACGGTGCCTTGCAGGGCCAGCAGTTTCAGCTCGGCGACGAGGCGTTTCTGATCGGTCGGCATTCGTCCTGTGACATCGTCCTGCCGATACCGGGGGTTTCCCGGAAGCACAGTCAGATCTCAAAGACGGGATCCGGCTACAAGGTCGAGGATCTGAAGAGCCGAAACGGGATCTATGTCAACGGCGTGCCAGTAAAGAAGTCAGCGCTGCATCATAATGATGTGGTGAACGTGAGCCGTTTCATCATGCGTTTCTTTGACCCGACGGTAGCCAAGCAGCAGGCAGTTGCGCCCGAAGCGATCGTCCCGCCGGGGACTGGTTCCGTAAGCGGAACCCGCAGCCCAAGCGTGACGATGCCGGGGCGGAAGATGTCCACTCTATGGTTCGAAGACAGCCCGGGATTGGGGGCCTCGATGGCGCTCGACGCGACGCGATTTCCGGTCATGGCGCACATCGGGCAGGATCCGAACCAGGCGCGTGATTTGCAGAAACGGCTGGATATTTTTTACCAAGTCTCGCAGGCGATGTCATCGACCACCGAGGAGGGGACGCTCCTGTCGCAGATTTTAGACTGCCTGATGGAGGTGTTTCCACAGATCATTCGGGCCTATGTCACGACTGGCGACGACATGGAGTCGTTGCAGTTGCGGGCGGTGCGACATCGCAGCGAGGAAGACGCGAGCAAGCCGCTACGACTGAGCCGCTCGGTGATTGCAGAAGTGATGAGTCGTCGCGAAGCGTTGCTGATTTCTGATTTGTCATCGAGCGAGGAGTATTCGCAGGCTCAAAGCCTGGTGGGGCAGAACATCTGCTCGATCATGTGTGCGCCGCTGATCGCTCACGATGAGATCTACGGGATTCTGCAGGCTGAGGCCAACCTCGCCTCGCATTCTTTTGCCGGGGAGGACCTGAACGTGTTGGTGGGAATCGCCGTGCAGGCGGCGTTGTTTCTGCGCAATTCTAAGCTGTTGAACGACATCGCGCTGGAGACCAGTCGGCGTTCCCAACTGCAGCGCTACTTCTCACCGACGGTGGCCCAGCAGGTGATGAACAACAACCTGCAGTTGGGCGGCGAGATGCGCGATGGCTGCATTATGTTCTGTGACATTGTGGGCTACACGGTCCATTCGGAGGACCGCAGTCCAGCAGATGTGATCCGTGAATTGAATCGCTATTTCGGAATCATGGTCGGGATCATTCTGACTGAAAAGGGCACGGTGGATAAGTTCGGTGGCGATGCCATCATGGCGGTGTGGGGCGCTCCGGTTGCGATTGAGCAAGATGCCAAATTTTCGATCTCGGCAGCACTGCAGATGCAGAACTCTGTGGTCAGGCTCTCGGAAGCTAGTGATGGCGTGGGGATGGGGATCGGCCTGCATTATGGTGAGTTCGTGGCCGGGAACATTGGGTCAAACGAGCGGATGGAGTACACCGTCATCGGCGAGCATGTGAACATCGCGGCGCGGGTCGAATCAAAGGCCGCGCGTGACATGTTGCTGGTCACGGAGTCTGTCGTGCATCGGGCTAGTGATGAGGTGTTATTGGGCTGCAGCTTTCTACCGATTCCGCTGAAGGGAGTCAAGAATGCGGCCAAGTTGACGTCAATTCGCGGCATCAGAACCGAAGACGGCTATCTACTGAGCATCCCAGCGATATTGAACGATCAGCATGGCAAGATTACCTTCTATGAGCCTACGGCACGCGTGTTCAAGTTTGTGTGCCGCGGGCTGTTGGTCGCTGGCATCGGCTCGATTCGGCTGGAGCTGCCCGAAGAGAAGAAGAATACGGCCACCTATCATGTCGAGGTTGGGGAGGTCACGAACAGCAGTTTCTACAGTTTTTCCTTTGTGGAGACCCCGCCGCTGATCTACAGCATGTTTAAGGAAGGGATCGTCCCGATGGACGAGATCTCTTGGCGCCGCAGATGAGCGAGGTACTGACACGGTCCAACGCGGTCCTAGTGATTGTGGATATGCAGGAGAGACTGATGCCGGCGATGTCGAACGCCGAGCAGGCAACTCGAGCCGCCCGAATCATTGCCGCTGGAACCAGAGTACTCGACATTCCAGTGATCGTCACTGAGCAGAATCCGTCTCGTCTGGGGCCGACGCTTGCCGAGATCGCAGCAGAGGCAGAGGACAGCGTGAAGCTGGAGAAGCTTAGCTTCAGTTGCTGCGGTGCAGGCGGGTTTCTGGATATCCTACGAGGCTATGGCCGGTCGCAGGTGCTTTTGGCTGGGATCGAAACCCATGTCTGCATCTACCAGACAGCGCGCGATCTGCTGGCGGAGGGGCTTTCAGTGCAATTGGTGGCCGATGCCATCACGTCTCGACTTCCGGAGCATCGGGAGCTTGCCATGCGTCGCATGGAGTCTCTTGGCGCAAGTATCACCTCGAGCGAGATGGCTTTGTTTGAGATGCTCGGTGTTGCGGAGGGTGACGCGTTCAAAGCCATCCTCAATATCGTGCGCTGAGAATCGGCTGAGGTCACTTGCAGGATATCTCAACTCTGGGACTGGCTCTGGCCTTTCTCCCCGTATTCGGGGTCATCTGGATCCTGTACGTCTGGGGAATCGGCGCGCGCCTGTCTTGCTACGCCGTGCTCAGAATGCTCACCCAACTGTTGCTGATCGGCTATGTGCTGATTTATGTGTTTCGTGCACAGACCGGGGGGATCATCGTGGGCGTCGTGGCTAGTATGATCGTCATTTCCGGCTGGATCGCGCTGCGTACAGTGCCGACCAAGCGCTGGCCCCTTTACAGCCGGGCTGCGCTAGCCATCGCGATTGGGGGTGGCAGCGTGTTGGTGCTGATCACACAGGTTGTGTTAAAACTTGACCGCTGGTATGAGCCCACGTTCGTCGTTCCGCTGGCTGGGATGATCTTTGCCGGGAGCATGAACAGCGTCAGCCTGTCTGCCGAGCGCATCTATTCTGAGCTTGCCGGCGGTGCGACCTACGAGGACGCGCGTCGCTGCGCTCTCAATGCGGCCTTGATCCCGATTACCAACTCACTATTCGCCGTCGGACTGGTTTCTTTGCCCGGGATGATGACCGGCCAGATTCTGGCTGGGGTATCGCCAATCCTGGCTGCTCGCTACCAGATTATGGTTATGTGCATGGCGTTCGCTGCCGCCGGGCTTTCAGCGGCAGTTTTCCTGTGGCTGATCCGATCTTTGGCGGCCGCAGATAAAAAGTCGCCATGACCGCTTGCAGCTATCGGATTCGAAGGTATATGTGGACTGTAAGAGAGGGCAAAATTCTCTGACAGCTCTATACATCGGGATCGCAAGATCTTACTGTCTTCACAGTTTCAGAGCCCCTTTGCCCTCTCTTTTTTTATCCCCTGTTGATGACGCAATGGTGAGCGATTGATGCAACTACAACGCGCATCCAGACGCCTTGTGTTCCCGAAGGCTGGTGCGGCGCGTCAGGTGCTTGACGCCATCTCCGAAATCGAGCTCCGCGAGACCGTGGAGAAGATCGCCATTCCTCGGCATTTTACGGCTGAGACAGCTGCGAACCAGCGCATTGGCCAGTGGTTGTTCACAGAATTAGAGAGCCTGGGGCTCAGCGTAGCGGTGCAAGGGCAGTCCCGGAACATCGTCGCCCATCGGCCTAACATCGTACCCGAAGTTTGGATTGGCGCGCACTACGACTCTATCCCCGGTTGCCCGGGCGCAGATGATAATGCTAGTGCTGTGGCAGCAGCGCTGGCCTGTGCGAGAGCACTCGCGCAATTGGCTCCTATGCACAACATCGGGTTTGTGGCCTTCAATCGGGAGGAGGACGGGTTGGTCGGCAGTCGCGAGTTTGTGCATGGCTGGCTGTTGCGCAAGGGAATTCCCGCTCGTGAGGTGCACATTCTTGAGATGATCGGCTACGCCTCAAGTCTTCCTGGATCCCAACAGACGCCTGGCGGCCTGCCGCTGCGCTTGCCGAAGACCGGCGATTTTCTTGGCCTGCTTGGCAACCGTCACTCTAGTGGGCTGGTGGACATGATGCTGGCCCAGGCTGCTGGCACTCTGCCGGGGCTGCCCGTCTATGGCTTGAAAGTGGGCTTTGGCCTAGAGCGACACTTTGGCGTGCTGATGAGAAGTGACCATGCGCCGTTCTGGGAAGCGAACATGCCTGCAGTGATGTGG
>DMTJ01000338.1 GCA_003477185.1 Lentisphaeria bacterium | reverse complement strand
CTTTTTTTTGCTCGGACGAGATTGCGGAGTCCGCAAATCTTGCGCGTGCCCCACTGCAGACTGCGGACTTCGCACCAGCGACGCTTGCGGGCATGCCTGTACTGCGTGAGTTGGGCCGTGGTGGTGCCGCTGTAGTCTACGCAGTGCAGACAGACGCGGACGGCCCGGTCGCGGTAAAGGTGTCCCGCTTTCCAGGCGAAGACCTAATCTCGCGGTCGGTGCCGATTCGTGAAGGGAATCTGCGGCCCCCACTGACCGTGCAGGCGGATTTTTCGGAGGAGTTGCAGCACGAGCCGAAGGTGCGGCCGAGCGCTGCGGAGATCGCAACACGCCTACCGCAAGTCAGTCTGGAGCCGCGAGCGCTGCGGAACTGGCGGCTGACGATCGAACGTCAACGGGGCTGGCTTTGATGCTGCCAATTGTCGAAATTCGGCCCCAACTACGCCAAGCGCTGTTGGAGGGGAATCGCCAGGTGATCGGCGCTCCGACCGGCTCTGGTAAGTCGACGCAAGTCCCGAAATACCTGCTGGATGCAAAGCTGAACGGAAAGATCCTGGTGCTGGAGCCGCGGCGGCTCGCGGCACGCATGCTAGCCAGGCGGGTTTCGAGCGAGCTGAATGAGCCGGTTGGGCTCACGGTCGGCTACCAGACGCGGTTTGAGTCGGAGCACACCAAGGAGACCCAAATCCTGTACATGACCGAAGGCATCCTACCGCGTATGCTGCAGAGCAATCCGCGGCTGAATGGCGTGGGGGCGGTGGTGCTGGACGAGTTTCACGAGCGCAGCCTGGATGCGGATCTGGCGCTGGGCGCAATCATGCAGTTGCAGGCGGACCGCCCAGACTTGCAGCTGCTGGTGATGTCAGCAACGCTGGAGACCGCGGCGCTGGCAGAGTTTCTGAATCCGTGTCAGGTGCTGCAGGCGGAGGGCAGGCTGCACCCGATCGAGATTGAGCATGCGCAGCCCGGTGGGGCGCGCGAGATCTGGGACCAGGCAGCGTTGGCCGTGAAGCGACTGGTGGCGACCGGTGATTCTGGGGACGTTCTGGTATTCATGCCGGGAGCGTACGAGATTCGGCGTACAATCGAGGCGGTGCGCAAGACCAAGCTGGGCGAACGTGTGAGCTTGTTTCCGCTGTATGGAGATCTCGGCGCGTCGCAGCAGGACGAGGCGCTTGGCGGGTGCGAACTCCGCAAGGTGATCGTGGCCACGAACATTGCCGAGACCTCGCTGACGATCCCGGGCGTGAGGCATGTGGTTGACGCGGGCCTGGCGCGCGTGAATCGCTATGATCCGGCGCGAGGGCTAAACAGCTTGAACCTGGAGCCAATCAGTCGGGCCTCGGCGATCCAACGTACGGGGCGAGCTGGGCGGGAAGGCCCGGGGCGGTGCCTGCGGCTGTACACACGACGAGAGTTTGATAATCGCCCAGCAATGGCGGATCCAGAAATTCACCGGGTCGATCTGTCGGAACTGCTGCTGTATCTGGCATCGCGGTCCCTTGACGCGGCGGAGTTTCCGTGGCTGTCCCCACCACAGGCACATGCCCTGGCCGAAGCCAGCAGGCTACTGGTGCAGCTAGAAGCGGTGGAGGATGAAGAACTTACGGTGACGGGCCGGGCGTTGGCAAAGCTGCCGATGCACCCGCGGCTGGCACGCTTGCTGTACGAAGCGCGGGATCGTGAGTGCCTGCAGACGGCAATCGAGGTCGCTGCGCTGTTGTCCGAGCGCAGCATCGTGACCGGCGGCGCGCAGGGCATGAAAACCTTTTTTCGGAATTCGCAAAACGCGTATGGCAAGGGGCCAGAGAGCGACTTGGTCTGCCTGCTGAAGGCATTGCATCTGGCCCGGGAACGTGGCTTTGATCGCCATGCCTGTGATCAGCAGTCCGTGCATGCAAACACCTGTCGGCAGGTCTGGCGTAGTGCTGCGCAGTTCGCAAAGGTGTGCGAACGATTGAAGTGGCGCATCACGGATTTTGCGCCGTTCGATGAGCTAATCAAGTGCCTGGTGACGGCGTTTCCGGATCGGCTGGCAGCACGACAGGATCTGAGCGGCAGCATCTGCCGGCTGGCAGAGGAAGGGCGGGCGGATTTGTCTAAGGCGGCCTCGGTGCGCAAGGCCCCGTTGATCGTGGCCGCGGAGTACCGGGTCACCAGCAAGCCCGGGGCGCCGACGCGGGCGGAGTTGGGCGTGGTGAGTGAAGTGCGCGAGGAGTGGCTGCGTGAGTTGGACCCAGGCGCGTTCTCCGTGGTCGATCGCATGGAGTGGGTGCGCACGCAGCAGTTGATCGAGGCGCGGCGGGTAACCCGCTGGCGCGGGCTGGTGTTGTCCACGGCACCGGGACGGCGCTTTAATTACGAGCAGGCGGCGGCGATGCTGGCGGAACGGATCATCTCGGAGGAGTTGCAGCTACGAGGCTGGAATAAGGACTGTAAGGCCTGGCAGGAGCGGGTGCGTTGGTTGACCGAGGTGCGCCCGGAACAGGGCCTGCCGGCATACGACGATGACGATATGAGGATCGTGTATGCGGAGTTCGCAGATGGGGCTCGGCGCTACACGGATATTCGCGACAAGCCGGTGCTGCCGTACCTGAAGAATGTGCTGTCGTGGGATGATCAGCAGTTCGTGGAGAAGATGGCTCCGGCAGAGCTGCCGCTTCCGGGCGGGCGTAAGCTGCGCATTTCGTATCGGCCAGGCCGCGGGCCGACGGGCCGGGCCAAGATTCAGGAGCTGTATGGCCTGGAGGAGACGCCGCAGGTGGCTGGGGGCACGCCAGTGCAGATCGAGATTCTCGGGCCGAATATGCGGCCAGTGCAGGTGACCGAGGACCTGGCCGGGTTTTGGCGAGACTTGTACCCGGAGATCAAGCCCGCGCTGGCGCGCCGGTACCCGAAGCACGAGTGGCGGTAGGACTCTTGACTCCTGACTCTTGAC
>DMTJ01000563.1 GCA_003477185.1 Lentisphaeria bacterium | reverse complement strand
CTGGATCTCCAGGTCGCTCTCACAAGCCCGAAAGCCCACCTCGACCGAGGTCGCGCCCGGCAAGCCGCGAAAGTAGGTTTCGTGCGCCAGCCAGTCATCCGAGGCATAGACGCTCGAATGGGTATCCGCACGCATTTCCTGGTCGTTGTAGTCGAAGGGAAACACCGCCCAATAGCCTTTGCTGCCAGCGCGCGAGCGAAAGCGCAGTTGGTAGAACGCATAGGGCGTTGTCGGCAAGCGCCCGAGGCGTAGCGTGTCGCCAGCAGGAAGATTTCCCGGGCATGCGGATTGGTTGAAGGTCTGGAACTTGCTCATACCTGCTTCGTCTGAAGCTTGTTGTGGCTGGCCATCAGCGGCCATTCTGCTGCAACGTGTAATCCAGGACGACTGGCTCAACGGCGTGGCCTTGGTTCTGCCGCTGCACCATAGCGATCATTTCTGCAGCCCAGCGGGCCACATCACTGACCACCCAATCGACCGCTGGTGGGCAAGGCCAGTCGATGCCGCCGTTCTTATGGCAGACCAGCTTGAGGTCATCCGGGACGCGTACGTTTTGTTCGAGGACAGCGGTTGTTACCCCACGTGCGACCGTGTCCGGGTAGACCAGTACTCCGTCGGGACGCGTATCCCCGGCCCACAACTCGCTGAACGCCTGGTAGCCGAAGTGCTCGTGTCCGTGTCCATCGACCTTCTTCACGTGTACCCACGCGTCATCGACCTGCATCCCCAACTCTGTCGCGACCGTAGTGAACATGGTTGCGAGGGGCTGGCTGTGGCCTTCACGCCCGCGGATGCCGAGGTCCGGGCTGATCAGGCCTACGCTCTTGCCCCCGGCTTCGTGCAGTCGTCCCAACGCCAGATCCAGCAGCTGGCTGATACTGAAGCCCACGCCATGGGAGCCGCCATGACTTACAAAGCTGACCGGTACGCCAAGCGTCTCGAGCCATTTGACGGAGGCTTGGTCGCACAGCGGCGCCAAGATGGCATGTACCTGCCGTGTTTTCACGGCCTCGGCCAGCTCAGGAAATGGCGTATTGTGTTCACTCGAACGCCGCGAATCAGAGAATAACCTGGGCCCCATACCTTGCTCAGCGCATTGCCGTTGCAGTTGGCCGTAGAGCTCGCGCGTGAACGCGTATTGCGGTTCGTCGACAAATTCGCTGCTGCAATAGATCGCGACCCGGGTGAGCACGCCGATATTCTCGCAAACGACCGTCCCGGTCCGGCGTCGCCGTTCGACCAGGCCCTGCTCCACCAGCGGCGTCAAGGCCGTCTGCACCGTGAAATAGCTGGTCTCGTACTCAGCTGCCAGTTCATGGATCGTCGGCAGCCGCTCGCCAGGCTCGTAGCTCCCGGAGAGAATTTTCTCGCGTAGCGCCGCCGTTACCTCTGCATGCCGCGATAGCGGAGTGGTTGATTCAGTCTTGATGCCAGCCTCCATTGATAGATATGGGAATATATATCTCCTTGGCGTTCACCTGTCAAGCCGCGTGGCAGTCTCGATAGCGGCCGATCGCGCCTGCGGGGCGTTCACTCATGCCGTCCTGGCGCACCTGTCTTCCCGGCATAAAGCGTTTCGCGACGTGATGTGGTCCAATGGCACCTTCCCTTCGGGTGTGCCTGCGGCGCTTAGACGTGCCACGCTGCAACGGCCATTCTGGACGGGTGCTCTGTGGCAGAGCTTGGCGTTGCGGAGTTCGCAACACTACTTGTGATTCAGGTGATGGACAGTTTCAAGTAAGTTTCTTGTGAGATTGGTGCACTGTGGCGTATACAACGATGCGCTAAACGGGTGAGTTGTTGGTACAGGGAGGGGATGATGGCAGGGGGAGAACGAGAATGAAACTCTGGAAGCTGGCTATGGTGCTTCAGTTCGTCGGTTCGCTGGGGTGCATTGCGAACTCCGCAAACGATAATGTGATGGACGTGGATATTGTGATCTACGGCGGTACGTCGAGTGGCGTCATGGCGGCAGTGCAGGCGGCCAAGATGGGCCGGTCGGTGGTGGTTGTCTCGCCTTCAAAGCATGTGGGCCGTCTGTCTGCAGGTGGACTGGGCTTTACGGATATCGGTCATCGCGCCGCGATTGGGGGGCTGTCTCGGGAGTTCTATGAGCGGATCTACCGATACAGCTTCAGGAGGCGATGAAGGAGTGGGGGCTTCCCAAGGACGAGTTTGTGGACAATAGCAATTGGTCGCATCAGCTCTATGTGCGGGAAGCGCGGCGCATGATTGGTGCGTATGTGATCACCGAGGGTGACTTGCTTGGGGAGCCGAAGCCTTGTAAGTCGATCGGGATGGGATCATACGGGATTGATTCGCACAATACGCAGCGTTACATCACCGCTGAAGGCTATGTGCAGAACGAGGGTGATGTCGGGGTGAAAGTGCCGCGTTACCAGATCACGTATGATGCGATCGTGCCGAAGCAGGATGGTTGGGGCAGAAATCCCGGTGATAAAGATGACTTGATCGCTAGACGCGTCAGGGACGGTGAGGGCGAAGGTGCCC
>DMTJ01000539.1 GCA_003477185.1 Lentisphaeria bacterium | reverse complement strand
CAGCACGGTGATCCCCGAGCGCTGGAGAAGGCGAATCATTGCCGACGACTCCCAAACCCCGCCGCGCTGCTTGGCCCAGCGCCCACCGTCGTGATTTCCCAACACGGCAAACGTCGGTGCATGCAGCGCCAGCTTGCTCAGCACGTCCTGATAGTTGTCCACAGCAAGAATTCCATTCGTAATATAGTCGCCGGTCAAGCAGATCACGTGCGGATCAAGCTCGAGCCCTTTCTCAACCGCATCATCAATAAACGACAGCGAGACTAGGCGCGAGTAGTGCAGGTCGGAGAGATGTAGAATGCGCAGCTCGTTCGAAATGCCATGGATTGGCGCGGTATGACGGGCGACGCTCAACCACCGCGGCTCGATGATGGTCGCATAAGCGGGTAGCGCCACCGCGGTCGCAGCTCCAGTCGTCAGGCAGCGTAGCATGTGACGTCGCGTCACGGTCGACTTGCGGCGGACGGCCATCAGATTATTTCGTTGGCCTCAAATAAACCAAGCATAGACTCAGCCATACGGACTGTGCCCCGGACGACAAACCCCGCAGCCCAGCGCTCAAGCAAGTCTGCCCGTACCGAAGCCTCACAATCGCCAGACATCGGCGCTAGCACATAACGAACCATACGAAAGTCATCTCCATCGGTTACCGGCAGCACCAGTGTCCCCTCTGTCTGACAGACACCAGTGACCCGATATCCTGGTCCCAGACGGCGACAGGCTTTCGTGATTGCGACTGCAACATCCCCATAATCCCACGCCACGTCCGAGAGTGAAAAGTTCAACGTCCTGTGAGTCATTCCACGTACAGGTCCGAGCCTAGAGTAACTGAATCGGGGCCATTGGCAATGAGGTCAGCCTCAGAAACATATGAACATGGGGAAATCTCAATGCGATGAAGTGGCTCGCCGGCTTCGTTTCTCGGAACCTCGTGCCCGGCAGCTTCCAGCCAACGGGCATGCTCGGCAATCATCAATCTCTCGGCAGATTCGCGGCTGTCGTCTCCTACCTTGTTCTTCACTGGGCCCAGCTCACGCTCCTTCAGCGCCTGGTAGAGGACATAGCGCTCGGCGCGCGGAAAAGCGTCGAAGATAAACTGCTCCAGCTTCACAGCATTGGCCGCATCCGGTCTCACCATCTCACCAGTTTCCGGATCCAGAAACGGGACCTTCTTGACAGCACGGTGAAATGGCAACTGCAGGGCGCGGTCTGTCAGCCGCTCGACGAACGCCCGGTTGATCAGGTGAATCCCGGGGCTGCCCACGCGAATGGTCAGGCGTCCGTCGTCCTCCCGCAATTGGGCCATAGCATCAGGAAGATCGCTGTACTCGATCACTGTCAGCCGATCGTCGATCAAGCCGAAGTTTCCGAGTCGGTCATGCGGATGATCCTTCATAATGCAGCGGCTACTCATCTCCGCTTGGTCCTGCAAGTGCAGCCCGACAAAGGTGCGATCAAAAATAGTGGTAAGCGCATTGTCCACTTGGAAGTAGCTGAGCAACTCCACCCCGTGATTCTCCATGTGTTGGAGGCAGCCGTTGCGGTGCAGTGCTGTAAGCGTGCCACCATGGCCATCCGGCGATGTAGCTGGCTCATCTGGCCCAGCCAGCAACATCCCTCCCTGCAGATCAAACACGGGCATCGTCCCCTGCGGGAAGAATGTGATCTGCTCCGTAGCCAACCCGAAGTAGTCATTCTCCACGAAGAAGGCCCGGGTCGGCGCATCGTTAATCGGACTGGTCATGATGTACCAGAACAGTTTCCTGCCAGCCAGTTCGCTCTCACGGCGGATGGACTCGGCAAAAAGCTGAAACAACGATTTATCCCGCAACGGCGAGACCCCATAGGTCCCCTTCGGCCCATCGTGACCGAGGCGCGTCCCCTGTCCGCCTGCCACCGTCAAGGCTGCCACTTTTCCGGCGTTAATCGCCACCTCGCCTATTGCTGCCGCTTGTTGATAGCGCTGCTCTTGTGCTGCGGACTCCGCAGGAAAGGGATAGTAACTTGCCGGTCCGAAGTCGTCATAGCACGGGGACTCGCCATCGTGAAGCACCAGGGCATCAATCAGCGCGGGCATACCATCCCAGTCCCATTGCGCCAACGTCTGTTGCAGCTGGTTCTGACTTACCTGGCTGAGGGTCGCAGCGTGCGACGCCAAATGCTCTTGCCCGCTAGATTTCAGGAGGGTTTGCAGGTCCATATCTTCCTCGCGGAGGATTTCAAAATGGGTAGAGTAGCCCCGGGGCGTAGAATTTCGACCGCAGATACTTCACTCTTGCAGCTGTCCACGGGCCGAGTAGCAGTACGAGCTAATCAATCAACTACTGGAGCCCCATCCATGACTGCCCTGCCCCGCACTATTTTTCTGTCCCTCTTCCTGGCTCTGTTCACCCTGCTCTGCAGCTGCGGCGGACCGCCCCCCCCAGACGGATCACAGTTTACCCCAGCCATCACGACCTGGCTGAACGAAAAGAGCATGGACCTAGCAGTCAAAGAGTATAAGACGGTCACCATTGAAGCAGATACGGCTACAATCGTTGCCTCATTCGTCGCTTCCGAAGCTCCCACCGTCAGCGTGAAGTACACCATCAAGTTCAAGAAGGACGGCGAAGCCTGGAGGGTCGTATCCGGTAGCCAGAACTAAGGCGACGCTTCATGGCAACTCATTCCCTTGCCGGGCCTGGCCGTATCGTCAGCCCGGATCAGCAACTCTCCCTGCTCAAACGCATGCTCGCAGATGCCGGAAAGCTCGAGCGCGTGCTGATCATCCCGCCTGACTTCACCCGGTTTCATTCCGATGCCGGCACCATTACCGTCCAACTGTATGAACTGCTGCGCGATCGTGCGGAGATCACGATCTTACCCGCATTGGGCACCCACGCGCCGATGAGCGGCGAGCAGTTGGACGAGATGTTTCCCGGCATTCCCAAGGACCTGATTCGGGATCATGATTGGCGCCATGAAGTCATGCCGCTCGGCGAAGTTCCCGCGGACTTCGT
>DMTJ01000192.1 GCA_003477185.1 Lentisphaeria bacterium | reverse complement strand
CACCTCATCTGAACGCTCGACTGCGTCTGGTCAGGCTTGCCTTGCAAGCCATTGAGGCCAATATGCAGCTCCCCTTCAATGCCACGATGCTGGCGAATGAACTGGCGGTCTCCCAAGAGCACCTGAGTCGTGTGTGTCGCGCTGAATTGGGCCGCACGCCCTATCAATGCATTCGTCAGAGCAAGATGCATCGTGCCTGCGAGACACTAAAAAACACCGATTTCAGCATCGCGGAGGTTGCGCTGGCCGTCGGCTGTGAGCCAGGCTCTCATTTCTCGCGGCTGTTCAAGCAAGTCATTGGCGTCACCCCCAGTGCCTTTCGCGCCAGCGCCTCAATGCCTCTGAGATCATTCTGACACCGAGCAGCGGCTTGGCTTGGCCGGGTCCGTAGACAGCGTATGGCAACTCCGTTTGCGCCCGGAGTTTTGGCGTAGAGCGCAACTCCGGGCGTTATTGGGCTTGCAGGACATGCTCCTGCGTTTGCTGGTGCGGGCGCGAAGCACCCCCGTAAGCCAAACGGGCGCAAATAGAGTTGCGCCATACGAGTACCAGTAGCCCTATCGGACGCCGCTATTGGCCGGTTTCTGGCGAATATAGGCCTTGAATCGGGTGCGTGGTCGTGGCGGTCACGCCGAGCACTTCTTCGACTTCACGCACGGTTCCGACACAGAGCGCGCGTTCAGCCAAGTCGCGCGCTTCGTTCACTCGCAGGGTCTGAACAAACTGCTGAGAACGTACGGCAAAGCGTGGGTCCACGCTGAGAGTGTGAATACCAATCCCGATCAGGAAGGGAATGTACTCAATCTCATGGGCAAGTTCACCGCAGATGGAGACTTCCTTACCATGCTTGATGCCAGCATCTGCGATGAGCTTGAGTGCGCGCAGCACGGCAGGATGATGGGGAATGTAGTAAGGCGCAACCATGGCGTTGGAGCGATCTACGGCCAGCATAAATTGGACAAAGTCATTGGTGCCGATGCACAGAAAATCTACGCACTCTGCCAGCTCATCAATGATCCAGACCACAGACGGGATCTCGACCATGATCCCAAGGTCAGGGGCGGGATGGTGGGAAAGCCCCTCATCCTCCAAGCTCTTGATGCACGCCCGTACGGCTTCGCGACCGGCAATGAACTCATCCAGTGATGAGATCATGGGAAACATGATCCGCAGTTTCTCAGTTTCGCAGCCAGCCCGCAGAATCGCTCGGATCTGCTGATGAAAAATCTCCGGATGGCGGAAGGAGAAGCGGATGGAGCGCATTCCCAAGTTGGGATTGGGCTCCGAGCCGTGGTCATGGTAGGCAAGGCACTTATCTCCGCCCACATCGAGTGTGCGAAAGGTCACCGGTTTGCCTTCCATCGGTTCAAGCAGGCTCTTGTAGACGCGAATCTGCTCTTCTTCGGAGGGAAAGTTAGCCCGCACGAGGAAGGGAAATTCGGTCCGATATAGGCCGACGCCTTCGAGCTGAAGCGCCACGTCAGAACGAAGGTCGGAGGTCAGATTTACGTTTGCCAGCAGCTTAACGCGCACACCGTCTGCGGTCCGGGTCTCGGGATCCAGTGAGTGCTGCTCGATCGCTTGGAGGTCCCGCTCACGCTTCTCGAGCGTTTCGGACACTTCAGCCACGGGGTTGATGTACAGCGCACCAGCACGCCCGTCCAGAAGCACGGACGTCTGCGCTGGAATATCCAGCAGCGATGGCTGATCCACGATCAACATCGTGACACCGAGCGATCGCGCGAGAATCGCGATGTGGCTGAGCACGCCGCCAGCAGTCAAGACCACGCCAGCCACATTCTCGGAGGACAGCTTAAGAACGTCCGATGGATAGAGGTCAGAGGCAAACACCACCGATTCGGCGACTCCGGCTTCAGCACCTCCGAGCTCGGCGACAAGATTGTGCAGCAGACGAACCGATAGGTCCTCGACGTCCTTAGACTTCTCGCGCATGTAGGAATTTCGGGAGTCCTGCAAGATTTCGATATAATGCGTGGCCACGGCTTTGAGTGCCTGCACGGCATCGATCCCTTCGTTCTCCATGCGCCGAGTCACGTCCCCAATAAATTGGGGATCCTTCAGCATCAGAATCTGCGCCTCGAAAATCAGCGAGGCAAGCTCACTGAGCTGCTCTTCGACCCGCATCTGCATGGCTTCCAGCTGCTTATTCGTGGTCACGATGGCGCGTTGCAGATCCTCAAGGGTGGGCTGCGCGATGCGAGCCCTTTCAAAAAGCTTGCGCCAGGGATCACGCCGCATGGCGTAGGACGGGCCTCGTGCAAATCCCTCGGAGGCGATCTCAGCAGAGAGGCGCTCCGATGCGGGAGCGTCTTCTGGTTCGTCAGCCACAGAGCTGTGCGCCGGATGTAAGGCCACCATGGCCCGCGCATTCTCAACCGCTCCTGCCAGCTGCGAGCCGGTGGCGCGCATGGCCTTCAGATCATCAGTATCAAACGGTTCGGTGTGGTGGCGCTGCGCAACCAGAACCCCAATGCGCGATGGCCCCCGATAAATCGGGATCGCCAGAAAGGCGTCATAGTGTTCTTCGCCGGACTCGGGAAACGGCAGAAAATTTGGATGCTCACTGGCGCGCCCCTCACGGACAGGCTCGCGGTCGAGCATGGCTTGGCCGACTAGCCCCTCGCCAATCGCGATCTTAATCTTGCCCACGGATCCCGATGCCAGGCCGCAAGATGCCGCAAGGTGCAGGCACTGGTCTTTGTCATCAAACAGATAAATAGAGCAGACATCCACATGCATGTGGCTCGCGACCAACTCCACAATTGCTTGCAGATAGGCGTTGATATCCTGGCTCCCAGCGAGCACGGAGTGTAACTCTCCAAGATCACAGAGCATGTCAAGATGGCGGACGGAAAAAGGCACAGATATCTCGCGATGGGTAATAGTGGGTCTTCTAAAAGGGATCATTGCGCCCAAAGGTCAAGCAGAAAGCGTGCCAATCAGAAGAAATGATCCGGTCGCAGTTGAATTGTCCTTTTATTCAGGTCGTTTACTGTAGAGGAACCACAAATCGCCCCGCTGACAGTGAATTCAGAGACAGCCTATGCCACGTATTGCGCCCCCAAAAGTTTTTGAAATGTGTTTATTCGGCCACCCCTGCCTCCGCGAGAAGGCAGAGCCGGTGGACGTTAAAGATCCGGAACTGGCCGAATTCTGCGCGCGCCTGGTCGAGACGATGCGCTACGAGAACGGCATTGGCTTGGCTGCTCCGCAGATTGGCTACAGCAAACGTATTTTTGTCATCGAGATCCCAGAAGTGGGGGAAGAAGAGGAGGAAGTGCGCACACTTACTCCTGGAGAGCAGTTCTTTGGCTCCCAGCCAGCTGCCCTGCTAAACCCGCAGTTGACGGATTTCTCCACGCAGGAAACGGACTTTGTCGAAGGCTGCCTCAGCATTCCCGAGCTGACCGGGACTGTCAACCGCCCAGAGTTTGTCTCGCTGACGGCGACCCTGGCAGACGGCCGTACTGTCAACAACCTCAGGTGTGGTGGGCTCCTCGCTCGCTGCCTGCAGCATGAGTACGATCATCTAGAGGGTGTGTTGTTCGTAGACCTCATTAGCGACGAAGACCTGGCCGGATTGAAGCCAGACCTTAAGCGCATGGAACGCAAGACAGCCGCCCAACTTCGCCGCAACAAGAAACGGAGGCGGTGAATGGTACGGATCCGCGAGACCCCGGATGATGAAGAGTTCGACGCAATCATTCGTGAACTGTGCGAACGCCATGGCTTTCGGCTGTATGTCGAGGGCTGGTCGCGCAAAACTTACGATGTGTTCACAGAAACTGGCCGCAAGAATACCGAGCATCTAATGCGCATCGAAAGCCTAGCGATGACCAACGGTGAAATTCAGCTGTTCGCCCCGACAGGTGAGGTGTTTGCCCTCGAGCTCGGTGGACTTCTCGAATCCAAGTTCGACGTGGAAGAAGCTGTAATTGTCCGTGATGACGCACCGGAGTATTAAGATGAAACTCATTGCCCTCTGCCTCTTCCTTGCTGGGCTGACCGTAACCGCACAGGATACGTATGACTTCATCCAACTCGCGGTGAAGGACGGAAATGCAACCGTTTTCATCGATGGCACGGATCGTGGTCCTGCGCCGTTTTTCGACGGGCCGCTCGAGCCAGGCATCTATCAGGTACGGGTCACGGCCCCGGGCTTTGAGGATTGGTCGCAGGCCATCACCATCCCTTCTGCGACTGCGCTGCATAAGGTCAAGCTGGTGGCGGCAACCACTGGCTTGAGCATCACCAGCCGTCCATCCGGTACAACTGTGTGGTGGCGGAACCAGCTGCTGGGACGCACGCCGCTGGCACTTAACGCCATCCCAACGGGTCCCCAGACGATCATTCTGGTGGAGTCAGGTTACGAAACGCTCCACCACGCCTTTCACGTAACGGGCAAGGCGCAGCAGGAACACGCAGAACTCATCCCGTCGACCGCCTCATGCGTGATTCGCGGCCTGCCGCCGGGTGCCACAGTTCTCTTGGACGATGTGCCGAGAGGGACGTTTGCCCCCGCCAAACCGCAGCTGCCCGGCTTGGTCGCGCCACTTGTTTTGGACGGATTCAAGAAGAAAAAGTACACAGCTGTGCTGCGCTATCGGGACGTCACCAGCGCGCCAGTGGTCCTCGACCTGAGCGAAGGCCACGGAGAGGTCCACCTCTCGGTCTATGCCCCAGACAAGGAAGTGGTCTTGCGCTCCGGCAAGAAAGTGCGCTGCATGCTCCTGCAAGAGCGGGAAGACGGCAGCGGCTTGGTCGCCACTGGCAATACCCCTCGGGATCACCGTCATATTCCCGCCGAAAAAATCGAACGCGTCCAAGATATCGAACAGCCATGAGCGCCCACGACG
>DMTJ01000316.1:2725-3809 GCA_003477185.1 Lentisphaeria bacterium | reverse complement strand
GCGCGGCCGACCTGAGCGCCCCGTACGGCCAGTCAAACTGGCAAGTTGCCTGAACTCATGCTGGACCTCGCAACATTCGTTGGCAGCGCGGTTCTCTTCATGGGAGCACTTGGCGCGGCACTTGCTGCGGTTCTTGCAATTGCCAACAAGAAGCTGCATGTGGCGGACGATCCCCGCATCGAACAGGTCGATGAGTTGCTACCGCAAACCAACTGCGGCGCCTGTGGCAGCCCCGGTTGCCGCGCATTCGCCGAAGCCTGCGTCGATGGGGAGAAGAATCCCGGCCAGTGCACAGTCAACAGCAAAGACATGGCGGCTTTCATTGCGGAGATACTGGGCGTGGAACTCGGTCAGCAGGAGCGTCAAGTGGCCCGTCTGGCGTGTGCTGGAGGCAATCACGTCTCGCGCATGCGTGCCCGTTACAAGGGAGTTGAGAGCTGTCGCGCAGCGGTCGTCACCGGCGGTGGCGGAAAGTCCTGCGCCTGGGGCTGTTTAGGATTGGGAGATTGCGAGCGATCATGCGACTTCGGTGCCATCTATATGGATGAGCACGGACTGCCGGTCGTGATCGAGGAGAAATGCGTCGCCTGCAACGACTGCATCCTCGCCTGTCCGCTCCACCTTTTTTCACTGCAACCGGTCAGCCGCAAATTATGGGTCGCCTGCAAGAGCCTGGCGGAAGGTGACGATGCCCTCGCCGACTGTGAAGTTGCCTGCACCGGATGCGCACGCTGCGTCGCCGATGCACCGGAAGGGCTGATCAGTATCCGGGAAAACCTGGCCGTCATTGATTATACGAGAAACCAAATGGCCACACCACTGCCGACGCAGCGTTGCCCAACGGGCGCGATCGTCTGGCAGGAAAAGCAGAAAGTTGTTAAAGGGATGGCAGCAAAGCGCATCATCCGCAACGATCCCCTGCCCCTTGACGCCGACCAGCTTCAGTCACGCAACCAGCGATCTTACTCCGCATGAGCCCAAAGGAGAGAGCCCAAATGGCTTCTAAAAACAAGAATCCAAAATACCCAGGAATTCCCGTTGCAATGGACGGAAATTCAGCTGTGATCATGTGTGAACGGGAGTC
>DMTJ01000316.1:0-2714 GCA_003477185.1 Lentisphaeria bacterium | reverse complement strand
CCCCCTCAACCCAGATGGGGGAGTATTGGGCAGAAGAAACTGCCAAGGGACACATCAACACTGCGGGGCGGCCTCTGATCTTTGTCGAGCCCGAAGGTGAGCACGCCGCTGCAGGCGTCACCGCCGGCATGTCGATGAGCGGTCTGCGCGCCTCAAACTTTTCGTCAGGTCAGGGCATTGCCTACATGCATGAGTCGCTCTATGCGGCGGTTGGCAAGCGCTTGCCCTACATCCTTAACATCGGTTGTCGCGCCATCACCAAGAGCACGCTCAATGTGCACGCCGGGCACGACGATTATCATCTAATGGATGACACCGGTTTCATCCAGACAATGGCCAAGAACGCGCAGGAAGCAGCGGACCTCAACCTGATCACCCGCAAGATCGCCGAGCTGTCATTGACGCCCGGCGCGGTCGGCCAGGACGGCTTCCTGACCACACACCTCATCGAGACGCTCAAGGTTCCGGAGCGCGAGCTAATCGCGGAGTTCCTCGGGTTGGCGGAAGACATTATCGACACCCCAACGCCCGGCCAGGAACTCCTCTATGGCAAGACCCGGCGCCGCGTGCCCAAACTCTGGGATGTCGATAATCCCGTGCTGTCCGGTCCGGTGCAGAACCAGGACGCCTATATGCAATCCGTGGCTGGCCAGCGCCCATACTTCTTCGACCATGTCCGCGAAATCACCGACCAATGCATGGCCGAATACGCCGCACTGACCGGACGCAGCTACACTCGCGTCGCCACCTACAATTGTGACGATGCCGAATACATCGTGCTCGGCCAAGGCAGCTTGAACGGAACAGCCGAGGCCGTTGCCGACTACCTGCGTGAATCGCGTGGGCTCAAGGTCGGTGTTGTCAACATGACCATGTTTCGCCCCTTCCCAAGCGACCTTATCGGCAAGATTCTCAAGGGCCGCAAGGGCGTGGTTGTGCTCGAGCGGACCGACCAGCCGCTTGCCAGCGATCTGCCTCTGATCCGCGAAATCCGCGCCACTCTGACAAAGTGCTTGGAGAACGGCTTCGAAAAGTGCGCCCTCCCCTATCCAGATCTCGCAACCTACAACACTGTCCAGGACATGCCGCCGCTGTATTCAGGCTGCTTCGGGCTCGGGAGCCGCGACCTTCAGCCGGAAGGCGTTGTCGGTGCCATCGAGAACATGCTTGACGGCGGCGCCAAGAAAAAGTTCTTCTACTTGTCGATCGACTTCATTCGCAGTAAGCCATCGACTCCGAAGGCCAATATCTACCAGCAGGAGATTAAGGATCGCTACCCGACCGTGAAGGCGCTTGCGGTCAAGGGAAGTGAGAATCCGAACCTGCTGCCCCAAGGCGCGATCACAGTGCGCATGCACTCCGTCGGGGGCTGGGGGGCCATCACCACAGGGAAGAACCTTGCGATCACGCTCTATGAGCTACTTGGCTACGACATCAAGGCGAATCCTAAATATGGGTCTGAAAAGAAGGGCCAGCCAACCACTTATTACCTCTCGGCCGCACCCGAACCCATTCGCATCAATTGCGAGTATTACTTTGTCGATGCGGTGCTCTCCCCGGATCCGAACGTTTTCAGTCACTCGAATCCTGTCTTTGGCTTGAAACAGGGCGGTACGTTCATCATCCAGAGCGACCGCGAAACCGCGGAAGCCGTCTGGGAATCAATCCCTGAAAAGGGCCGAAAATACATTATTGCCAACGAGATCCGCGTCTTTTTCCTCGACGCGTTCAAGATCGCCCGGGAAGAAGCAACCGATCCCGAACTGCAGTTCCGCATGCAGGGCATCGCCTTCCAGGGCGCATTCTTTGCAGGTTCCACACTCATGAAGACGTCAGGTCTCACCGAAGCATCCCTGTTCGAGGCCATTCATCAACAGATCGAGAAGAAGTTCGGCTCCAAGGGCGCACGCGTCGTCGAGGACAACATTCGCGTCGTGCGTCGTGGCTTCGACGAAGTCACCGAGATCGTGGACAAGCCCGACGGAGCTGCGGCCCAAACCGGCATCCGCAAGGAAACCAACCTGCCGATGATGCTCAAACGCATCCCCGCCAGCGACGATCCCAAGACGGATATCCATCGCTACTGGGAACAAACCGGAAGCTTGTACGCCAGCGGAAAACCCAACGACAACCTTGCGGACCCGTTCAACGCGCTTGCCTTGATCCCGGCCAGTACCGGCGTCTTCCGCGACATGACGGTAATTCGCTTCAGTCACCCCGTCTGGGATCCCGAAAAATGCACGGCTTGCAGTGAATGCTTCACCGTCTGCCCGGACAGTGCAATTCCGGGATTGGTCAACAGCGTCAGCGATGTCTTCCAGGCAACCATCAAGCGTATTAAAAAACAAGGCCACGACGTCAAACTACTCCCCAAGGCACTACGCACTGTCGAAAACAAGATGCGGGACAACATCGGCGACTGGGACACGAACTCAATTGACACGGGTCCATTGCTTGACAGTGCCATCAGGCAGACGATTGCCGAAGCCAACGGCGAGGCCAAGGCGCTCGAAGAAGAGTTTGGCTGGTTCCGCGATGCAATGGCCGACTTCAAGTTCACCCTGACCAAGCCCTACTGGGCACAACGCGAAAAGTCCCAGCCCGGCAGCGGTGGGCTCTTCGCCATCACCGTCAACCCGTACACCTGTAAGGGCTGTATGCTGTGTGTAGATGTCTGTGACGACGACGCGCTGACGGTTGTCCAGCAAACTGAG
>DMTJ01000136.1 GCA_003477185.1 Lentisphaeria bacterium | reverse complement strand
CGCCACCATCGACCGCGAATACCAAGCCGCCCGCCGCGAAGCGCGACGCCTGAAGTTTGGCATCGAGCTCAGCGATGAGTACGAGCTGCCCGGCCAAGCAGGTGTCCGCCAGTTTATGCTGATTGGTAATCGGAAGTGACCCTCCCGGCCATCGAGCCAGCTGATTCCCTCCGCGAGAGCCCTCGCTGGGAACACCACGCCATCTTCTGCGCGTTTGGGGCCATTCTTCTCTCAACCGGCATCCTTGAGTTCACCGACCTCGCAAACCAGCCGCCCGTCGTCATCATCGTCGCTGGCACCTTCGCGATCCACGCCGTTGGCAGTCTAGTCATTCTGGCCTTTGCCAAAGTGCGCAGCTTGCAACCGCTTCGCCAGACTCTGGATGTGGTCAGGAAACCAGAACTGCGGCCGCTGCTGTGGGCCGTCCCTGCCATGCTGCTGGCGAACATTGTGCTCTCCGCGCTGTCCACCGCGCTTCTGGAACTGCTGCACATCCCGATCGCAGAACCAGTCTACGTCGACTGGATACGTAATGGCTCGACGCTGGATCTCGCCGCCCTATTCGCAGCCGCCGTCCTGGTCGCCCCGTTTACCGAAGAGCTGATGTTTCGGCACACACTCTACAGAGCCTGCAACCACTTCATTGGTACCACCCCATCCTTAGTCATTACGGCCCTAATATTCGCAGCCTTCCACTGGTTTCTTGCCGGCTTCCTGAGCCTGTTCGTCATCGCTCTCATTCTGCAGCGAGTCCGCAATCAACACGGACTCAGCTCCTCCATCCTCGCGCACATGACCTATAACCAAATCATGCTCTGCCTCGCAGTTATCGTCGAGCGCAGCGGTGCACTATGATCATTGCGGAAATCGCACAGGCCCACGACGGTAGCTTCGAAATCGCCCATTCTTTATCGATTCAGTCTACGGCGCTGGCGCTAACGCCATAAAATTCCAGCTGTATATCGCCGCCGCCGAAAGTAGTGCGCACGAGCCATTTCGCGTCCCCTTCAGCCATGAAGACAGTACTCGCTGCGAGTATTGGCAGCGCACCGGCTTCAGCCCGGACCACTGGCGAGGGCCAGTAGAGCACTGCTAGCCCGGAGGAATCGCCTGCATCGTCTGGCCCTTCTCCATTGCCGACGGTCAGCGCTGCGAAGAGCTCGCCATCGACGCCTGCAACGCCCTCACCTGCTTGCCTGAAGACGCCTCCTTGGTGCGCACCGCAAGCACCGTCTGGCGCAACGGAAAGCAGATCGTGATCGTCTTGCCCTTTCCAACTTCGGACTCAATCGCCATGGTGTCCGAGTGGCGCTCGACCGCGCCAAACACCAGAGCCAGCCCAAGCCCCGTCCCAGCATCGCCCTTCGTGGTGTGAAAAGGTTCCAGGCACCGATTGCGCGTCATATCCACTGGGCACTTCACAATTGCGCTGATTTTGAAGGATCTGAAACGAATGCGCAGCAGACTGATGGCAGTAGAAATCCTGCCACCTTTACACGACCCGAGAAGCCGATTGGCTCGTTTTAAAAATCGTTGAGCTGTGTTTTTGACTCCTGGTCACCGGCCTCGCCCATCAGCTCCGCGTAACCTAGTATGGTCTGCCGGGAATTATTGAAAACATGGGCAATCCGCTGGCCATCTCGCCGAGGGTGGCCAAGCGCTCTCGTTGCACTTGCAGGCTTTTCAAAGTCTGTAAGTTCGCAAGTGCCTGCTCCAGCTTCTCATTGGCGGCATTCTTAGCCTTCGTGAGATTCCACGACACAATCAAGACCTAATCATTCTCTGAATTGAGCGAGCGCACTGAGAACTCCAAGTTGGCCCTAGATTAAATACGCGCACTCAAGTCCATATTCGTGTGTCCCAAACTGCTGCTTCCAAGAATTCCGCCAGTCCCCGCCCGCCGCCTTCTACCTGGTCTAAGCCCAGAGCCAATGCCGCTTCCTAATTTCCTTGCAGAATGGCACCGGCTGAATTCACCACCAGCATCCCATCTGCGTCCTTCTGGAAAACGGTCCAGAAGAGACGCTAATTAAGTTCTGCATGGTCCGTCTGGGTCTTGACCTGCTGGCGCTGCCCTAGAGTCCAGAAGCACAGGGCCAACCCGATGCCCCCAATTATGCTGGCGATCATGACGCGTGAGCCCGTGCACGCTCAGGTCCGAGTCGCCGCGCGGATAAATCCGCTAGCCAGAGTTGTACGGCGGATTAGGGTCCGATTGCGCCATTATTCCCTGCACAGCCGTGTTGTCTCCTCGGCTGGATTGGTCAAGATCAATGCCGCCATGCAGGTCGTGCCCGAACACGGTAATCACCTCTCCGCTCTGATGAAGCACCAGGAACAGTCCGCCCCGATTGCTCGCTTTGTGAATAATCTTGCCTCGCAGTTGAACGATCATGCCCGCATGTTGCAGCGTCTCCGCGCTGCCTAGGTCCAGTACCTTCGGCTGCACCTCTGCCGGCGCGGCGGAGAGCACCTCAATGCGTGGCCTGCTAATCTGGACACGGCCATGGTGAACGCAGAGCTTGCCGGTGGCTGCGACACGCTAGATCATTGCCACGCCTTGTTCCTTGGCAAAAAGAAAAATTCCGCCGGTCTCGTCGTGGATTGCCAGCGAAAGGTGGGGCCGGTGCAGAAGAGGCGATCCCTTCGATCGTTACTGCCTGCCCTGCCTCGACAGGGATGCCATCTTGATTCCTGGCGGCGCAGATGTCCGTGATTGTTACGCTCTTGGCATAGATCCGAATCATCATAAACTGAAACACCAATACGGACAGATTCGCGCAACTCGACAAATCTGCCCCCTGGAAAAGGGAGAGGGTGGAGGTGCGAACCGGATTCGAACCGGTGTCTCTGGTTTTGCAGACCAGTGCCTAAACCACTCGGCCATCGCACCTCATCGGGGTAGTATAGCGGCGGAGACTGAGGTGTCTACGCGACTCGCCGCATTTACTAAGGCAAGAAAAAGATTCGCCCAATCTTTACATTGAATATCCATACGCTACCTTGGACTGTTGACTTTCCGTCAAACCTGAACTAAACCGAACCGTACAGCAACAAGACATTAGTAATCTGAACACACGTCCTATGCCATACAATTGTATTCCGTTAATACCTGCGCTACTTGCTTTTCCGCTCTTGCGGTGTTTTGTCACACGGCGACTCCGCTCGACGCGCACTTCAGCGGATTTCACAAACTCTTGGGCAGCTCAGCGCCCCAGATTTGCGGAGTTCGCACTTGACCGATCGCACCATAGCGCGATTTATCCACCGGTCTGGATTCGGGCACACAGCCGATCCCGGCAACGGCATACAAGCTTCAGATAACTGAAACATTCTCTTAGTTGCTGCAAATTGGAAGCGCAGCCTCTTGCTTTTTACTGACCACGCCACTACCGCGCGTCCCGAGACCCCGCCGCTGGCC
>DMTJ01000388.1 GCA_003477185.1 Lentisphaeria bacterium | reverse complement strand
AGCTTGATGCCGAGGTCTTCAGTGATGCAACGACCACCGGTCAGGATGGCGATGTCTTCGAGCATGGCTTTGCGACGGTCGCCAAAGCCAGGTGCCTTAACCGCACAGACATTGAGCGTACCGCGCAGCTTGTTGACAACCAAAGTCGCCAGGGCTTCACCTTCAACATCTTCAGCGATGATCAGGAATGGTTTGCCCTGCTTGGCAACGTTCTGGAGCAATGGCAGCAGGTCCTGGAGGTTGGCGATCTTCTTCTCGTGGATGAGAATCAGAGCGTCTTCCTGGATTGCTTCCATGGCTTCTTGGTTGGTCGCGAAGTACGGGGAGAGGTAGCCCTTGTCGAACTGCATACCTTCGACAACGTCAAGCGTAGTCTCGAGGGTCTTGGCTTCTTCGACAGTGATTGTCCCGTCCTTACCGACCTTGTCCATGGCATCAGCAATGATGTCACCGATGGTGCTGTCACCGTTGGCGGAGATGGAGGCAACCTGTGCGATCTGCGAGCGATCTTCGACCGCAATGGCGAGTTCGCCAATGCGTGCCACCAAGGCGATAACAGCCTTGTCGATGCCGCGCTTCAGGCTCATTGGGTTGGACCCTGCAGTCACGTTCTTGAGGCCTTCACGGTAGATGGCTTCGGCAAGCACGGTAGCGGTAGTGGTACCGTCACCAGCGACGTCGGACGTCTTGCTCGCAACTTCACGCACCATCTGTGCACCCATGTTCTCGAATGGGTCCTGCAGCTCGATCTCTTTGGCGACGCTGACGCCGTCCTTAGTGACCGTAGGGGAACCGAAGGATTTGTCGAGGACGACATTGCGTCCCTTGGGACCGAGCGTAGCCTTGACCGCTGCGCTCAGCTTCTCAACGCCGCGCAAGAGGGCCTTGCGTGCGTCTTCATCAAACAGCATTTGTTTTGCTGGCATGTTACTTTCTCCGAAACTCGATTTGTGTTACTTGACCACGGCGAGGATGTCGCCGGCGTTCAAGATTTTGTACTCACTGTCGTCAATCTTGACGTCAGTTCCGCCGTATTTGCTGGTCAGCACGATGTCGTCAACTGCGACTTCAAACGCAATCAGCTTGCCGTCATCGTCTTTCTTGCCGGTGCCTAGAGCAACGACGCGAGCTTCCTGCGGCTTTTCCTTGGCGGTGTCGGGAATGACAATGCCACCCTTGAGTTCTTCGTCGGCCTCAATGGCTTCGACCAGTACGCGGTCGCCCAGCGGTTGGATGTTCATGCTACTTCTCCCTTGTTGGGTTGTTGTGGTTTGGTGATTATTTCTTGTCTTTGTCTTCGTCTTCGTCGACCATGTCGTATTCGGCGTCGACGACTTCGGCCTCATGGACCTCCGATTCGTCGCTGTCAGCGGCACCGTCAGCGGCTCCGCCTGGGAAGCCTTCAGCACCGGGAAAACCGGCACCTGCAGCTTCCGGATCGACGCCGGCCTGTTGGGCGATGTTCTGATAGATCTCGCTGACCTGCTTCTGCAACTCCTGCATCACGGTCTGCATACGATCGATGTCGCTAGCATCACGGGCAGCTTTGAGCTCCTCTACCTGACTGGTGAGGGTGCCCTTCAACTCCTCGGGGAGCTTGTCGGCGTGCTCTTCTAGTTGCTTCTCGGTGTTGTAGATCAAGGCGTCAGCCTGATTACGGGTCTCGGCAGCTTCGCGGGACTTCTTGTCCTCGTCGGCGTGCGCTTCGGCCTCATTCACCATGCGGTCGATGTCGCCATCGGAGAGCCCGGAATCTGCGGTCACGGTGATCTTCTGTTCCTTGCCGGTGCCAAGATCCTTGGCGGTGACGTTCAGGATGCCGTTGGCATCAATATCAAACGTCACTTCCACCTGCGGGGTGCCACGCGGCGCTGGCGGAATTCCGTCCAGCTTGAACTTCGCGACGGATTTGTTGCCGACGGCCATCTCGCGCTCGCCCTGCAGCACATGAATCTCCACCGAGGACTGATTGTCAGAAGCGGTACTGAAGGTCTGTTTCTTGTTGGTGGGGATGGTCGTGTTCCGCTCGATCAGGCGAGTACAGACGCTACCGAGTGTTTCGATTCCCAGCGACAGCGGGGTCACGTCCAACAGCAACACGTCTTTCACATCGCCAGCCAGCACGCCGCCCTGAATGGCAGCACCGGTTGCGACCACTTCGTCGGGATTTACGCCGCGATGGGCCTTCTTGCCAAAGGTGCGCTCTGCGGTCTCGATCACCTTGGGCATGCGGGTCTGACCGCCGACCATGATGACCTCGTCAATCTCGCTTGCAGCAACGTTTGCATCGGACATACAGTCCTGACACGGCTTTACCGTACGCTCCAGCAGATCGTCGACTAGGCTTTCCAACTGAGCGCGCGATAGGGTCTGCGTTAGATGCTTTGGTCCGGTTGCGTCGAAAGCAACAAACGGCAGGTTGATCTCGGTTGAAGGGCTGCTGGACAGCTCGCACTTGGCTTTTTCAGCAGCTTCTTTCAAGCGCTGCAGCGGCTCAGGTTGCTGCTTCAAATCGATGTCTGTCTCCTTGCGGAAAGCATCAACCAGCCAGTCGATGATCGCCTCGTCCAAGTCATCGCCACCGAGATGGGTATCGCCATTGGTGGCGTTCACTTCGAACACACCGTCTGCGAGTTCCAAGATCGAGATGTCGAAGGTACCGCCGCCGAGGTCATAGACCGCGATGACTTCCTCCTTATCCCGGTCCAAGCCATAGGCGAGCGACGCGGCCGTCGGCTCATTGATGATCCGCTTTACGTCCAAGCCTGCGATGCGTCCCGCGTCCTTGGTGGCTTGGCGCTGGCGATCGTTGAAATAGGCAGGAACTGTAATGACCGCCTCGTTCACCGGCTCTCCGAGATAGGTCTCGGCATCGGCCTTCAATTTGCCGAGAATAATCGCCGAAATCTCTGGCGGAGAGTAGACCTTGTCGTCAATCTTGACGTGGGCATCGCCATTGGCTGCCTTCACTACTTCATACGGCACCAAATCGATCTCGTGGGCGACCTCGTCGTAGGAGCGGCCCATGAAACGCTTGACTGAGTAGACGGTGCGCGTGGGGTTGGTGACAGCTTGGCGCTTGGCGATCTGCCCGACAAGCCGGTCATCGTTGTTGGTGAAGGCCACAATCGACGGCGTCGTCCGATTTCCCTCTGCGTTAGGAATGACGGTGGACTCGCTCCCTTCCATCACAGCCATACACGAGTTGGTGGTACCCAAGTCTATTCCAATAATTTTGCCCATGATTCTCTCTCCAGCTAAACGCAAATAAATCGTGACACAGTGTAAGTTACACCGGAATCAATAGCAAGGTGCGTGCCATCACTTCTGTGTAGAGCTGCAACTGCTTGCAAATCAGATGGATACAAAAAAGAAAGGCCCGCACTCATGACAAGTACGGGCCTTCCGTGCGGGAGGCTGGGTCAGCGTGTCACAGTGTGACACGCACTAAAAGGCGGTGTGTCTCAGTTCATCGTGCTCATCGGCATGTCTTCCCTATGGAGCTGGCCCCTGAGTTTGGAGAGAGCGCGCTTCTGAATCTGACGGACGCGCTCCCGGGTGCGACCGATGGTCTGGCTGACTTCTTCGAGCGTCTTCGGCGGGCTGCCGTCCAGCCCATACCGCATCAGGAGAATCTTTCGTTCGCGTTCGTCCAGGTTCTGGATCAGCAGATTCAGGCGATCAGTCATCTGCGAATCACCCAGAATCTCGTCCGGCGTCAAGGCGCGTTCGTCAGGAATTAGATCCTTTAGCCAGCCATCTTCATTGCGGGTGATCGGGTCCTGGAGGGATACCGAACGCAGCTCGACGTGGCTCAGTCTTTTGACCACGCGCTCGCTGAAATCCACCTTCTCGGCGATCTCGGCAGCAGTGGGATCCCGATCCAGCTCGTCGCGAAGCTTCGCTCGAACGGTCCGAATCTTGTGGACCTTACCAGCCGAGGTGACTGGAATCCGAATGCACTTACTCTTCTCAAGCAAGGCGCGACGCATTGCCTGCTTGATCCACCAGGCGGCATAGCTACTGAACTTGGCGCCCTTCCGCGGATCAAACTTCTCGGCTGCGCGCATCAAGCCCACGTTTCCTTCGGAGACGAGATCTTGTATTGGGAGTCCAGGACCACGGAAATCATGGGCGATCTTTACGACCAATCGCAGGTTCGCACTGATCAGGTCGGCCCAAGCATCACGATCCCCGGAAGCGATGAGTTTTGCGAGTCTCGCCTCTTCCTGAATGTCAATCAGCGGTATCGCGCCGATATTCCTCATGTAACATGCCATACTGTCGATGCGTTCTGCTATCATCGTTACCCTCACACCGTGAACTCCGTGGTCGCTCCAACTGTGAGATAGGATGCAAGGAATGAGGGTCTGGTCGCAGCCTTCTGCAAAAAAAGTCGCCGGGTCTGCTGCGGGACCGGATTCACGCAAGCGAGCGTGCCGCCTCGTACGGGACAACGTATAGTGCGGCTTTCGCCTGCGGAGAAGGAACTGGGAACGACTGTGCACTGTAGACTAATCGGTTTGTGTCTTGTGGTCCTGGCGTGTGGTTGCGAACAGCGCAAACCTGCCGCGCTTGACGTACCCACACCGCGTGCTGACCAGCGCACCCAGCCGCCCGATCCTCCGCCCGTAGAGCGCCCCAAGCCGCGCCTTTCGCTGAACGGACAGCGGATTGAGAACTTCATCGTCCGCGCCCACCAGATTGGGTATTTGCAGCCGGGAAAGATAGCCAGCTTTGAACTGGAGCTATTCGACCAAAAAACCTGGCCGGTGTCACCGGTGGCTTGGGTCGGGAGAGAAACGACCGACAAGCGCTGGCGTCGGCCAAGTCGCAACGACACTGGCCGGGTACGTCTTTTTAAGATCCCCGTCCCCAGCCCGATTCCCGCGGACAGCAGGCTCTGGGTGATGTTTCCAGATGAAGACGCCACCGAGGACGCGCCCGCGGCGAGTGCCTCGTTCAAACTTCGCAGGGAATAGCATGGGCCAGACTAGAGTCCTGACAGATCCTGCCTGCTGCCTGCATGACACCGGCACCGGGCACCCCGAGCGGGCCGCTCGAATTGAGGCGGTGACCGCAGCCATTGAGGCAGCCGGCTTGCGACTGGAGAGCCCCACCAACCTGCTGGGAATTCCGATGGTGGAATGGTTTCTTGCTGTTCATGAGGAGCAACTCGTAGAGCAAGTACGCCTGCCGGTGCCAGCTGGCACCCTGCATCATCTCGACCCCGATACACCGCTCTGCCCCGAGACCTGGAACGTGGTCGAGCGCGCGGGCCGTTGCGTCTTGCGGGCCGTCGATCTGGTCCTCACCGGTGATGCCACCAACGCCTTCTGCGCCGTGCGTCCTCCTGGCCATCACGCAGAATCCGACCGGGCCATGGGCTTCTGCCCGCTCAACCTGATCGCCACTGCAGCCCGTTATGCCCAGCGAGCCCACGGTGTAAAGAAGGTCGCCATTCTCGACTTCGATGTCCATCACGGGAACGGGACCCAGCAGATCTTCTATGACGACCCGACCGTCCTCTACATCAGCTCGCACCAGCATCCGTTCTATCCGGGAACCGGGAGCCGCGCCGAGAAGGGCAGCGGCGCGGGCATCGGGTTTACCGTGAACTTTCCAGTAGCGGCTGGCTCTGGAGACCAGGAATTACTCGCAGTATACACAGAGCAAGCAAAGAGCCACCTCGACCGCTTCTGCCCAGACTTAATTTTGCTCTCTGCTGGTTTCGATGCCCATATAGACGACCCACTCGCCTATCTCACGGTCAGTGACGCTGGGTTTGCTGCGCTCAGCCGCGTGCTTGTGGGCTTTGCCCGCGACTATTGTGACGGCAAGCTAGTCTCTGTCCTTGAGGGCGGATACAACGTAGATGCCCTGTCACGAAATGTCGTCGACCACATCCGCGCACTGCAAGAGGGAGCATCGTGACCACGCTACTTGGTCGTTCCTGCCCGCTAATTGCTGGGGTTGTTTCAACCCCCGAGGCATTGGCCGCGCTCGACGTGGAGTCCGCCGCGGCCTGCGACTTAATCGAGCTTCGCTTTGATCAACTGGCAATGCCCCTTGCAGCCTTTCGCGCAGAGTGCGCGCGCGTCCGCACGCTGGTCCCTATCCTGCTAACCCACCGCTGGTCTGCGGAAGGCGGTGGGGCAGACGATGACCAGGCCCGCTGGGCCGTCTATGAGGCATTGGTGCAGGACGTCGACGCATTCGATATTGAGTTGGCGAGCAGCCTCGCGGCCAGAGTAAGCGCCTTGGCGGTTGCCAATGGCGTGACCCTAATTCTCAGCTTTCATGATTTCCAAGGCCTGCCCGAAATTTGCGAACTCCGCAAAAAGATCGCCCGCATGCGCGAGTTAGGCGCAGTCCCCAAGCTGGCCGTGACCGTCGAAACCGACGAGCAAGTTCGCGAACTCGAGGCCCTTTTGCGCGACTGCGGCTCAGAGCCAATCTGCGTGATCGGGATGGGCACCGCCGGCCAGCAGACGCGCTTTGGCTTTCCCCGCCTGGGTTCCTGCCTGACCTACGGCTACATCGACCGACCGAGTGCCCCCGGCCAGCCAAGCTGTTGCGAACTCCGCAACGCCCTTAAGCCCGGCTGAACTCCTCAGCTGTTTGCCAGCGCCTCTAGCTCCGCCCAGCGCTCATAGAGCACTGCTGTTCGGTCCTGAAGCGTCTTCAGCGCATCGCCATGCCTCTGAGCATCCTTAGGCGATGTCGCATAGAGATCCGGGTCCGCCAAAAGCGTCTCCAACTCCACCGCCTTCTCTTCGGCAGCGAGAATTGTAGCTTCCATGCCGGCCAACTCCTGCGTCTGCTTATAATTGAGGCGCGAACGGCGCTTGGACGGGCGACCCGTTGCGGACTTGGCACCGCCCTGCTGCTCGGCACCACTCTTTTTGTTGCGCGCAGCCAGCTTCTCCCGATAGTAGTCATAATCACCTTCCTGGTAGACAACCTCTCCATTGCCCTCAAACGCCAGAATCGCCGTGCAGACCCGGTTCAGGAAATAACGATCATGGCTCACCACGATCACGCACCCTCCGAACTCTGCAAGCCCCTCTTCAAGCACGCGGAGCGTCGCCAGATCAAGATCATTAGTCGGTTCGTCTAAAATCAGCAGATTCCCGCCGCGGATCAACTGCTTCGCGAGGAGGAGTCGGTTGCGCTCCCCGCCGGACAGGTCCTTGACCAGGGTGTTGATGCGGTCGTCCGTGAACAAAAAACGATGCAAATAGGACCAGACCGTAATCGTGCCTGAGCCAAAGGGGATATCACGCTTGCCATCGCCCACTTCATCGAGCACAGTTTTCTCGTTATTCAGCTGCACGCGGCCCTGGTCAATGTAGTTGAACATGACCTTGGGGCCGACCAAGACGGTGCCGGATTCAGCCTTCTGCTGCCCCATCAGGACGCGGAGCAAAGTGGTCTTGCCGATTCCGTTCGGCCCGACAATGCCCAGTCGCGTACCGGCTGTAAACTCCAGGTTCAGCCCCCGGACCAGCGGCCGATCGCCGACGTTCACGCAGACATCCTCCAGCTCGACCACGCGAGTGCCCAGCCGGGGCGGGGCGGGCAACAGCAAGTCCACGTCACGCGCAATGTTCGGCCCCTCTTGAGCGGCGGCCTCATAGAAACGGTCGAGCCGGCCCTTCCCTTTCGTCGTCCGGGCCTTGGGGCCGCGGCGTACCCAGTCCAACTCACGGCGGATAAAACTTTTGCGCCGGTCGTCCTGCTTAATCTCCGCAGCCTGGCGTTCGGCACTTCCCGTCAAATAGGCCGTGTAATTTCCCGGGTAGCTATAAATCTGGCCATCACGCAGCTCCAAGATGCGGGTGCAGACGCGATCCAGAAAGTAGCGATCATGGGTGACCAGCAGCAGGGTGCGGGCGTTGCGCTGGAGAAAGGTCTCGAGCCACTCGATCGTGCTTGCGTCCAGATGGTTCGTCGGTTCGTCCAAGATCAGCAGATCTGCTGCCGCCACGAGCGTACGGGCAATGGCGATGCGACGTTTTTCCCCGCCTGACATCGAAGACACTGGGCGCTCATCTACTGGGATCCCGAGCGCGTCAATCAGCTTGCGGCGCCGTACATCTACGTCCCAGCCATCGCGTGCGGTCAACTCGGTCTCGATCTCCAGGCGTCGCGTCTCCTCCGCATGATCACACTCATCGAGCAGGTCATAGAGCTCCTTTGCGCCCAGGCGCACGTTCGCATCCGCGGTTTGGGCCTCATCCAGCGCAAACTCCTGGGGCAACATCGCCGCATGCAGACCCTTGCGCCGCCGCACATCCCCGTCATTGGCCTCCTGTTGGCCAGCCAGAATGCGGAGCATCGTAGATTTCCCCGTGCCGTTGCGACCGACAACGCCGACGCGCTCTCCTTCATGAATCGTGAACGAGACGCCATCCAGCAGGATTTGAGGACCGATATTGGCAGAAAGGGCATCGGCAGCCAAAACAGGGGTAGTAGGTGCCATCTATCAGTGACCCACGGAGGGCGTTGCGCCATCCATGCTCCAAACTCTTTGAAATCCTCTCACGTGCACACCTGTCTCCTCAGCCATCGTAGTCATCCGCCATATCGTCAATCCGATACAGTGGAGCCTGGCGCGCAATAGTCAGTGAGTATCGTAAGTTGGATTTGAGCGATCGTGCCGCCTGGCCTATAATGCAAGCGTATGGGTCTTACCGCGGGCGTTTTTGATCACGATTTGGTCGTTCCCGACAGCCGCAGTACTCAGCCAACGGGCGCCAGGATCTCCGCTAATTATAGGCTCCCCCGGAATGGGGCGCAGCAGAAAGTCAATGAATTCACTGGCAAGGTGTCTTTTTACCGAGCCATCGCGATCATGAATGATAATCACGCTATCGGTGAGTTTTGAGACCTGATGGTTGCCACGGATGTGGACGATGCGGTCGCCGCCCTCAAGGACATGGACGGTGCTGAAGAGACCACTGAAACCGATCAACTTCACCGACCACAGTGCCGTATCGCGCTTGCCAGCAGCGAACACCGTGACGACGCCGTCGGTGTTACTCCGGCGCACGTCCACTGCCTTGCCTTTATCGGTAAGCCAGACTTCAGCGGGAGGCGGTGCAAACAAGCAGGCGCTGGCATGCGGTACGGCGGCACTCAGAAAGATGGCGAGAAAGAGCAGGGCGGTTTTCATGGGGACGCTCCAGAAGATGGGTCATGCCTATTTTCTACACGTGGTGCTGAGAAATCTCACCAGCAAAGGGGAACTGCAGTCGGACGATGCCTGTTCCGTAGGTCTTTTCCAAGGGTCAGGCAGTTGCCCTGCGCCGAGGATGGAAAGGCCCGATGCGGTGATTCCTAGCGTTGAGTTCAGTTGTGGTCGCAGGGCCCGTAGAGCCAGGTAACGACGACTACCCCTCAGCAGCACTCCTGAGGGTATCGGTCAATCAGTCCAGAATTGTGTCCAAGGGGCCAAGCCCGGGGTTTACATCCTGTGGGGCTTGGCGGCTAAAGAACCAATCGAAGGATTTGATCGGTGCGGTGTCCGCAGCACTGGGGATCGCCCGCTCGCCAGTTCGGTTCCACGTGCGAATCACATTGATCGCATGGCTGTGTGCATGGGCGACTTCCATGTTGTACTCTAGGTCACCGAGCACGCGTCGCGCAGCAGCCGCACTGATCAACTTTCCGCTCCCCTCGAAGCGTCCAAGCTGATCCTGATAGCGCGAGAGAATCACAAGGTGGAGCATGTTGAAGCCCACCAAGTAGGTGGCCACGTGTTCGGGATCATAGCTGCGTTGGAGGAAGCGCCGGATCTCGGCAGAGATATTCTGGAGTTGGCCATCGTTTACGCCCTTGTGACGACTCAGCAGATCGTCGATCCTTTCGGCAAGTTGGGGCGGGACCGCGAGCGCGCGCAGGTAGCGCACGACTTCCTTGCGGAGCGCTTCCATGGCCTCCGGCTGAGTCTTGCCCGAGCGCGCCAACATTTCAGCCGTGATGAAGTACTCGGCGAGCTTGCTGCCGAGGACAAAGGACAGGACGCGCGGCGGCTCGTTCTGCAGGGTGCGGATCTCACTGGTGATCGCCTCCAGCTTCTTGACGACTTCGCTGAGGTAGCCATGCTCAGAGTTCGCAGTTAGCATCCGGGAGACCGGGCCAAAATCCAAGTCTGCCATCTCGTTCTGCATCAAGCCAAAGCGGGTAGTCAACTCGCGCGCCCAGAGGTTGTTATCGCCAGCGGTCATCAGCGAGATCGGGCTGCGATACTGCCTGCGAAACCGCTCCATGGCCCGGCTCGTTCCCAAGGCATAGCCAAGCGTGCCCTGGTGGCGATGATAATGCAGCTTCCAGTTCTGCCCGTCGCTCCGGGCAATGTAGAAGGCGTCGCGTACCCGCGCGCCATTGTCGATTGCTTCAAGCTGCTCGAACGGACTCGCTAGCTCCCCGGCGCACATGGTGACACCGAGAACGCTCGCCGGATCGGAGACCGTCAGCTCAGCTGCGATCGAAAAGACGTGCGGTTCGCGCATGTCTAAGCCGGTGATGGCATAGTCCTTGATGCGTACCGGCGTACGCTCAAAAGCTGCCGCATCCACATGCACCCCCTCCAACTCCACCAGGCTGTCACGATGCGCCGCCAAGTTGCCGTTGGACCAGGCGGAGAGGATGCGATCCAGGGTGGCGACGGCCATCAGCGCCCGGGAGATCCGGTCCTGCCCCGTTGTCAGAAAGGTGGGAGCTAGCACCTCCATCGGCCCACGTGCCTCGGCCTCCTCAAGCTTCCTGGCGATCTCCGGTAATACCATGTCAGGCCGAATACCTAGGGAGGGGCGTTGCTGTAAGCGAGCGAGCAAAGCCACGATCTCAATGGTCGCGGGCAACCCGGGCTGCACCTTCTTGGTCGTCTCCTGCCACTCTCTGCGGGCTCTGGCGTGCTCAAGCAGGACGCCGAGTGGCTCCAACGCGGTCGGGGCCACAAGCTGAAGCCGCTTGCCATCGCTGCGCCACGTCAGCCGGCCAAGTTGTGAGGCGGTTTTGCTGTAAGCTGCCAGCATCGTCGGCGACAGGCGGTCATCGCGCACCAGATAGTTAAAAGCCGTCGATGCCGGGTCCGACAACGTGAGCCGGTAGTCGGCCGCCCACGTTTCTGCATCCACCTGACGCACCTGTAGCACGGCGATGTCGTGGATCAACAGCGGCCCGCCTACGGCATCGCCCAAGCCGAGCGCAGAATAGGTCTGCAGGTAGCCTTTGTCGTTGTTGGCAATCGCCAGAAACAACCCGTGCGCTTGGGTCGCCAACGTCCGTTCGATGGTGCTTGCGGCATCCTCCGCCTGTGGTGCCTCATCACGGCCACAGCCGCAAACCAGAAGCACCGCGATCATAACGGACAGGAGTAAGAATTGCGGAGATTTCCCGGTCACATATACCTCATCACTGGGCGGCTTCGCTGGATCATTATACCCACGGCAAAACCTGCGCCATGGGCACCCTTAGAACGCCTACTTTACGTACATTCCCAGCACACGCTTGGTGTTTACAAGTTTCTCTTTCTCCGGATAGTTCGGATATTTGACGACAAACTCGTCGATCAGCTTAATTGCCTTGGCGGCATTTGCACCGCGCTGGTCTTTGAGATTCTTGTTTTTGACGTTTTTGATCACGGCCTTGATCGCTGCGTAGGCGCTGTCTGCATCGCTCGCTGGGGCTGCCGCAGGCGCTGCTGGGGCTACTGCTGTCGCTGGCGTTGTCGCCGCTGCAGGCGCAGGCTTCTTATTGCCGCTCGAGGAGAGCCACGCAACGCCAAGGGCGAGAATCACAACCGCACCCACGATCAGGACAATGAACATCTTCTTGGACTTCTTCTCGTCCTCAGACGGTTCGGTGGTCGCGTGCGTGGCGTGAATTGAATGCGGCCGGGATGCAGTCGTTCTTGCGCCGGGCTTCGTGGCAGTGCGACTCCTGGCCTTTACTCGCGCACTCTTGCTCCTGCCACCAGCCGCTGCGCCCTTACCGGCACCCGCTTTAGCCCTGGCTACCGCTTTAGCCTTGGCCACGGCCTTAGTCCGTGCCTCCGCGCCAGGATCTGTCTCCGCGCTGTCATCTTCAGCCCCAATCAGCGGTTCTTTAGCGGCGGGCTTCTTCTTCACGGTCCCAGTCGCAGCAAGCTTTTTCTTTGCGGCCGTACCGCTGCCTGGTTTTCTTCTTGCCCCCGTAGCGGCGGGCTTCTTCCTTGCGGATCCTGTAGGACCTGGCTTCTTCGCCTTCGGTGCGGGCGCAATTGCGGTGGCTTGCTCCTCTTCTTTTTCTTCCTCAGCGAGGGCAGGCGCTGCCTCCTCATCCGAATCTAGAAAGTCGCTAGGAAGATCCAGCTCAGCAAGAGCTTCGGCCTCTATCTGGCGTAAAGTCTCTTCATCCAGCTCAAAATCAGCGTCTCCGCCCCCAGAAGCGGCGTCCTCTTCCACAGCATCCGACGCCGGTTCCGCATCATTGCCGTCCAGATCCAAATCGCTGAGGTCGATAGAATCCAAATCAGCGTCATCCAAATCTAGGCCGAATTCATCCAATCCGAGCTCGGCAGCAGCCTGCCGCTTGGCTTCCGCTTCGATCTCTCGAAGGGTCTCAGGGTCTAGTTCGTAGTCACTCATGGTACTCCCACAATCGAGATTCGATTCGTTACCTATAGCTCGAATCGGGCCGATTGACACTGGAGTTTACCGATGCTACACAGGGCCTTCCCGCGCTGGTGATCTTTGCAGGGCTCGCGGGGTCTACCATGTTCAACACTTCAGTACCACCTATTCACAGTAGGAGCCCACCGTGATCGGGATTCCTCAGCCCTCAGCCAAAGATTTGCGCTTTACGATCTTCGGCATTCGCGTGCGCGTCAACATCCTGTTCTGGGTGATCGCATTGCTGTTCGCCTGGGATATTGGCCGGGGTGATCAACGGGGCCTGCTCGTTGGCTTGTTCGTCGTCTTCATTTCCATCCTTGGCCATGAACTTGGGCACGCGCTGGTGTCAAAAAAATACGGGGGCTGTCCGCGTGAGATCGTGCTGCACATCATGGGCGGCCATGCCATCTCGGAGCGCCAGCTACCGAGGAACAAGCGACTGCTCGGGATCGCCGCTGGGCCGGGCTTTAACCTTGCCCTTGCCCTCATCGCCTTCTTGATCTATCCGTATGTACAAGGCACCAATCTGGCAAAAATCTCGCAATTCACATTCTGGGTGAACTTGGTCTGGGGCGTGTTCAACTTGGCTCCGGTGCTTCCCCTAGACGGCGGCATGTTGGTTGAGACCTTTCTCGAAGGCCAGGTCTCGAATCCCAGCTATCGGGCGTTGCGCGTCAGCGTTTACGCGGGCATCGTCTGCGCCATCCTAGCGCTGTGGGCTGGCTTTGTCTTTGGCACGATGATTTATGGTATGATGGCTTATATGGCACACCAACAAACACGCCTGCCGCCAAGACCCGCTTGGCGTTAAGAAGCCCCGACTTTTGCGAACTCCGCAACTCCCACACTCTTCGAGACCCACATGACGCGTCGCCTTCTCCTATTTCTGGCTGTAGCCCTCTTGGTATCTGGTTGCGTAGTTCGCACCACGCGCCGCACACCGACCATTGACGAACTCGGCAACAATCGCGCTAGAATCGGACCGGATGGTCGTATTGAGGAATCAGAGATCATCTGGCTCTGGGGATCAGAGAAGAAGAAGTGACCCACCCGCCCACCGACCCGGATCTTCCCATCCGCCAGGCTGTCCTAGTGGCCATCGACTTCGAGGCGACTGGCAGTGTCCCGGGCTATGACAATGAGCCGTGGCAGATCGGTATGGTCCGCATGCGCGAGGGCTGCGTCGAGATCTCTGACATCTTCGAGTCGTACCTCCAAGTCGGTGAGCGCCCGTTCAATCCCTACGCGCCGGGCAATCACCATGCCTTGCGCGACACACTTGCCGCCGCACCGACCCTTTCCTCCTTGTGGGGGGAGCTTGGACGGCCTTGGCTCTCTGGCCCCTTGGTCGCCCATAACGCTGGCACCGAGCGGGGCCTATTGCAACCCGTGGCCCCGTTGCATGACTTTGGCCCCTGGCTGGACACCTTGCGGCTGACGCGGCTGGCCTACCCGGACCTGGCCTCGCACGCATTGCAGGATGTCATCGACGCACTCGGGCTGGCGGACAGGCTGGCAGAGCTATGCCCAGGCAGGTCCGCTCACGACGCCCTTTACGATGCCGTTGGCTCCGCGCTTATTCTGGAGCAGCTTCTCGCCCACCCTGCCTGGAAGCAGCTTACCTTTCGCCAGGCTGCCGCCCGCTGGAAACGTTAGCTGCCTGTCGCCCAGACGATCCGTGTTGCGGAGTTCGCAACGCAACGTACGGTGACGGCGTTCGTACAGTTCCATGAAATCGGTACCTTCATGATTCGGCGCTTTTTTCCCGCGGTCCTCGCTGCACTTCTCCTGACTGGCCCAGCCAGCGGCCAACAACAGATCACCCTGGAGCCCATGGTTGGCCTGTGGGTGCTCAATGACACCGGGGTCGAGCAAGTCCTCGCAACTCTTAGGCAGGAGCAAAAGGACGACAGCGAGATTTCCTTTGCCCGGGAAGTCATGACCCGCATGATGAAATCCACAACCTATGAGATTCAACCTCGGGCGATCATTGCCCTGATGAACGGCAAGCGCCATGTGCTGCAGGTCGAATCAATCTCAAAAGAGGGCCCGCGCTACACACTCATGCTCGACGGCAACCATTCCATCGAACTGACCTGGAATGATCCCATCGTACTGTTCAAGCAACAGAGACAGGCATTCGGCCTGCCGCTTTCGCAGTTGAGCGGCCACGCGCTGCGCGAGCGCGAGCAGGCGATCGCCGAAGCCTTCCAGCGGGCGATCGAAGGGCCGAGCGATCAGATGCCGCCCTTGCAGCGCATCATGTGGCTGCTTAATACCGAGCTCGCAGTCGTAGAGAAAAAGCTCGCCATGACGCCAGCATGGGCGAAGCTACAAGGAGCGGCAAATCGCACGGCATTGCACTACGCCGCCCAGCACAACAAGCCAAGCTTGGTAAAGCTACTGCTTAGCTCCGGTGCCGATCCAACCCAGACTGACGACAATGGCCGGATTGCGTTGCATGACGCGGTCTCTGGACCCGGCCCGCGATCCTTGGAATCCATCGAGCTGCTGCTCGCCGCTGGAAGTGACCTCAACGCAGTTGACCGATTTCGCCGCACGCCGGTCACCCAAGTCCAGAACCCCGACGTTCTTAAGCTCCTGCTGCAGAAAGGTGTCGAGACAGACCCTGTTGCCCTCCGCCCTGCCCTGGAAAACGCGCTGCGCGCCGAAAACTTCGCTCTCATCCAGCAGGTCCTCGACGCCGGGGTCAACATCAATGCAGTGTTGGATTCCAGACAGGACACGCTGCTGCACCGCGCAGCCGCACAGGACAACGTCGCAGCCGTGCGCTGGCTCCTTAAGCAGGGAGCCGACCCGCAGCCAGCGGGCAAGGACGGCTTCGTACCACTGTCCTACGCCGCGCGAAACCAAGGGCTGGCCTGTCTGAGCGCACTCCTGGAGGCAGGCGCTCTGCCCGATGGGCAACCGGGTGCCGCGTACAGCCCGCTTCATCTGGCAGCGTCATCCGGCAAGCCGGAGGCAGTCTCGCTGCTACTGCAAGCCGGGGCAGACGCCAATCTCCAACCCAAGACTCCGACCGACCAGATCGGAGCCACTGCCTTGCTCCTCGCTGTAGAGGAGCAACAGGTGGAATGTGTGAAACTGTTGCTAGCCGCTGGGGCCAAGCCAGAACAGATCTGCTCCAGGCTTCAAACGCCCATTGACGCCGCCAACAACGCCAACTCCCCTGAGCTTTGGGCGCTGCTGCCGTTTCCCGGCAAAGAGCCGCGCGCAGCACCCGCCACAGGACCAGAGGGCCCACCGCAGATTTCCGTTACCCTTGGGAAATCTTGGAAAGAGATCCGCGGCTCCCACTGGAAGACTCAGGAACTTGGCAAGCCCCAGACCTACTTTATCGAACGCGGAGACTATCGGGTCACGGTTGAATTTCCGGACGGCACGCAAGCCACCGTTCCTCTCTACCGAAACCTCCGCCTAGACCAGAGGCAGGGAATCATCACCATGGTCGCAGGAAAGCTCACCGCCGAGCCGCTCACTCTTCCGGACGTAGTGGCCCAGCTCGAGAGGTGGCTTAAGACTCTGGCCGCGAACCCGACCGAATCAAGCGCGGCCGCCTTTGCAAGCCTGCGCGACGGCCCGCTGAGGCCCGCTTCGATCATCGCCACCCGCCCAGACGGCGTCATTGCCCAATTCAATGCTAGCCCGTCGCGAAAAGCCCACTGGCTCCTCGAACTTCAGCTGACGACCCCAATTAACTAGCCGTGAAAACATCCTTGCTCCCCCCGACCATGTTGCAGCGTCTGGAACGCATGCGCCTCGTGAGTGCGCGGCGCAATACCAGCCGAGTGCGGGGCGAGCACCTGACAGGAAGAAGCGGCAGCAGCAACGAGTTTTCAGACCATCGCAATTACGTCGCCGGGGATGATACGCGCTTCGTCGACTGGAACGCATTTGCCCGCCTGCGCCGCCCATACATGAAGCTCTACCGCGAAGAAGACGAGATGAGCGTGGTGCTTCTGATCGACGCCTCCAAATCCATGGCCGAGCACGATAAATTCACCCGCGCTCAACAGCTGGCGTTGGCCTTTGCCATCATGGCCCTGTATGGCGGCGAACGTCTCAGCGCGTATGCCATCACCGGCAGTGGTGTCGCCCACTGGAAACCAGCGCGCGGCCGCGGCCAAATTGCGAAGTTCGCACATTTTTTAGAGACTCTCAATTCCGACGGGGAGGCGAGCATTGAAGCCTGCGCCGAGACCGCCATGCGCTATCACAGCGGGCGGGGGCTGGTCATCGTGCTCTCAGACTTCCTCACCCAGGGCGACCTCAAGAAGATGTTCAATCGCTTGTTCAGTCAGGGCCTCGAGATTATGGCCACCCAGATTCTCAGTGGGGTCGAGCTCAACCCAGAGTTGACCGGTGACGCGCGCCTGGTTGATTGCGAGACCAGCGAGGTGCTCGATGTCTCGGCGAACTCCTACCTCATGCAGCTCTACCATGAACACCTCAGCGATCTCCGAGAATTACTGGGCTCGCTCGCCAAATCACGGGGCGGGCGATATCTCAGCTTCTGCGCAGATGACCGCATTGAGGAGATGTTATTCGGCCAGGCTCTTCGCGCCGGGTGGCTGAAATGAAGCTAGGCTTTCATGCCCCCGCTCTCGCTTGGCTGGCCCTCCTGGCCCTTCCGCTCATCGTTGCCTATTTCCTCAAGCTGCGCCGGGCGAACTGCGCCGTCTCCTCGCTGGCATTGTGGCAGCGTGTCCTCGAGGACAAACGCGTCAATTCCCCCTTTCAGCGCTTCCGCCGGCACCTCCTGTTATTCATCCAACTGCTCGTCCTAGCCCTACTGGTCTTGGCCGCTATGCAGCCTCTCTGGGGAGGAGCTAGCGGCGGCGGGGAGCGCGTCCCGATCATCGTCGATTGCTCCGCCAGCATGGCCGCCACCACTCCGGAAGGCGGAACCCAGTTGGAGGCCGCAGTCAAGGAAGCGCGAAGCCTGATTGATTCGCTCAGCAAGAATCAGCAAGCAGCCGTGCTGGCCATGGCAGATTATCCGCGTAAGCTGGTGGATTTCACCACCGACCGCAGGCTGTTGCATCAGGCACTGGATTCGCTCGAGACCGTAGACGTTCCAGCAGACATCTCCGCAGCCCTGGGGCTTGGCCAAGCCCTTAGCCAGAGCCACCCTTTCGAGCAAATGCACCTGTTCACCGACGGCAACATTGACGCCCAGGCTAAGC
>DMTJ01000238.1 GCA_003477185.1 Lentisphaeria bacterium | reverse complement strand
GCGATCGCATAGCCTGATGCCTCCAAAACTGCTTCCGCGGTGACTTCACCATCCCGGGAAATTTGGAAGCGCTTGGCCAGCCGCTGGCTTCTCAGAGCGCGGGTGAAATGATGCCACAGCGCAGCACCACCCAGAAAGGAGAAGGCCATCAGCACGCCAACCGCGATGGCAGTTCCGCTCATCAATCAGCTCCGCAGTGCAGCGGTAATCTCAGTCGGCAGCCGTGTGGGCCGCTGCGTTTCGATCTGCACGCAGGCATGGCGCGTATAGCCGGCGGCAAGCAACAGGCCGTCTCTGCGAACTTCGCAGCACGCTTGCAGGCGGGCCCCTTTGGCTTCGCCGACCCAGCCGTGAATCTCGAGTAAGTCGTCATAGCGGGCAGGCTTTTGGTAGTCGCAATGGGCCTCGACCACCGGCAGGCCGCACCCTTGCGCCTCCATTTGGACATACGGGTGGCCCAAGCGGCGTAGCATCTCATTGCGGCAACGCTCGAAGTACACCAGATAGTTCGCGTAGTAGACCACGCCCATCTGATCCGTGTCTGCGTAGGGAACGCGATATTCCAGAATCGTATGATCGCTGGCGGTCATTGCTCAGCCTTGCGATAGGTGCGAAGTACAACCCAGCTGCCGTGGGCAATGTTTAGGCCTTCCACCTTCGCGACCTCATAGCCGGGAGCTTGAATGGTATCCAGATCCGCGCGCCGATCCTTCATCTTCAGCTCCTTGCCGAGATACTTGGCCTGGAACCAGCGATCCGGCTTGAGCTCTGTCTCTAGCGTCACGATCAAGTCGTAGGAGCCGCTGTCCAGCAAGTCTTGGACATCCTCGGCGCTGCGCGCCTTCGCGTTCCAGAATTTCTTGGAATAGAAGACGATGCTAGGCTCGCTAAACCCCCAGTAGGCACAGCGTGCATTCTCGGGCAACGTGGCAAAGGTGGGCTGCAGGGCGATCACCGGGTGCTGGACGCGGAGTCCCTTGCCCAGACAGTGCGCGCCTGCGGCCAACAATAGCAGCCCGCCCAGAACCGGCACCCAACCGGGACGCTTCTTGGCCCGCGCAGCGAACAGTAAGCCGGCGGCAATCAGCGCCAGCGCGGCACCGACATAGCGAACGCTGGGAAGCGGTGCGAACATCATGCCCAGGCCGATCACGCCCACCGTGGTGTACAAGGCGAAGACTGCAGTCTTGAGGCGGTCGCACCAGCGTGGGAACTTCAGTCCCGGGTGTTGGCAAAACTTGCCGAATAGTAAAAAGAAAGCTGGCAGGCCTGGAAGCACATAATGTGGCAATTGGGTACGGTAGCAGAGAAAAATTAAGTACGGCGACATCCACCAGGCTACCAGGAAGGCATGCTCCCGCGTCCAGTTGCGGCGCAGCCAGATTAGAAAATGCCCGATCCAGGCAGCCCACGGTGCCGCACTGAGGAAGAAGGTGACGAAATAGTAGCCGGGAATTGGAATGCGCTTGTTGAACGCGCGCATTCCGCGGTCCACCACGTGCCTTCCCACGCCCACGTCCCAGAACGCGCCCTCGGTCAGAACCAAGGCTCGAATCCCCCATGGGGCGACCACCGCTAGCGCCACCAGTGCGCCCAAAATAAGATGCAGGCGTCGCCAGAGCGGCGCTTCTGCGAGGGCTTCATCCTGGTCCTTTCTGCGTGCCCGCCAAGAAAACACGCCATACAGAGCCAGCGCCAGCACCGGAACTAGGATCGCGATCGGTCCCTTGGCTAGAAAACCCAGGCCAAGCGCCAGATAGGTAATCAGGAAGTTCGCCCGGCGATCTTTTCCTTCGCCAAACAACAGCTGATGGATTCCGAACATTGCGATGGCCACCGCCAGGACCATGGGCATGTCTGCCACAGCCCCACGGCCGTGGACGAAGAATTGTGCCGAGAGAAGCATGGTAATCGCGCCCCACAGCGCGCCACGCTCGCCCACGAGCCGGCGTCCAAATGCGAACACCGCAAGTGCCAGCAAAATAGTGGAAAGGATGCTGTGCACCCGCGCGCCAAGCTCATTCACGCCAAACGCACGATAGCCCAAGCTCATTAACCAGTAGGTCAGAACGGGCTTGTCGAAGCGGTACTCGTTGTTGAAATACGGCACGATCCAATTGCGATTCACCATCATTTCCCGCGTGGCTTCCGAAAACTTCGGTTCGTCGCGGTCCAGCAGTGGCATGATCGCCGCGCCCGGCACCAACAGCAGCAGCCCGGCTAAGGCCAAGAGCAGGCAATAACTACGGACATCCGAAATGGAGAATTTCTGTGCTTTCTTACGCCGCTTCATCGGGTAGCTCCTTGTTGCGCTTTCTGCGGTATATCCGGCGGTAGGCAATGGCGAACGGCAGGCCGACGGCCAAGCCTAGCGCGCTGGACGTCAACATATCCGATAGGTAATGCGCGCGAATCTCGAAGCAGCTCCAGGTCACCAAGATGCCGTTGGCCAGCGCCAGCCACCCTACCGACGGGGCCGCGATCACCATGCAGAAGCCATTGCCCATGGCGGTAGCTGTATGCGCGGAGGGAAAACTGTGATAGTCCGCGCTCAAACGAGGGCCGTGGAACTTGTCTGGCACAGTGGTGCCAGCCATCTCGGCTTTGAGCCAGGTGCGTGGTCGAGGGCGGCCGGAGCTCGAGCGCACGACGTTACACAGTAGCCCGCTCGCGCTTGCGGCCAGGAACGAAACCAGGGCCAGGCGCCGCAGTTTGGGCGAGTGAAAGAGCCAGCCGATCAGGAAGATCGTGCCGTTGATTACCATGGTATCCGTAAATGCTCCCCACTTCCGAACTCGTCCCCAGAAGTGATCATAGCCCGGATTGCGGAACTCCAGCCAGGCTTTATGAAAGCCGCGGTCTTGTGGAAACAGCCAGAGGTCCGCGGCAATTGTGGCAATCGCGAGCAGCAGAATCCAGCCCCAGTTGGCCCGTGCAATTCGTATTGCACGTCGCAGAAACACTCGCGAGTAGCGCCAAGTCCGCCGGGCGCCCCAGCGCACGTGCGTTTTTACGCTTGCAATAGTGCCACGCCAGAGAGCGCTCGCGCTAGTCTTGCCGTCACCGGTTGTCACGTCGACACCGCAGGCGGCAAGCAGGTGGGCTGGGCCGAATCGCCAGACCACGAAGAGGACCGCCCCAAATGAAACGAGTGCCATAAGGATACTTGAGCCCGCTGAATCACTGCGGATCGAACTGCCCAGCAAGGCCATGGGTACACCATGAGGCAAATAGCCCACGAACGTCCCGAGCAAGAACGAGCCCAGGCCAATGCCCAGTTTTGCCATTCCGACGGTCAGCAGCACGCCTGGAAGCGGCATCAGACGTGCCATAAAGACGAAGCCGACATTCCCAAATGCCGCAGCGCGCTCGCGCAAGATTCCCAACCCCTTGGGCGCTTCTTCATCGCTGTTGCGCGAGAGCAAGTAGATGACCGCAGATGCACCGCATGAGGCAAACTGGGCGAGCAGCAGTCCCTGCCAAAAGCCAAAGACCAGGCCAGCGATATTGTAGATGAGCAGGCGTGGGAAGCCAGCCACCAGCAGCGGCACTAGGATCAGGAATGCGGGCAGGACGCCGAACTCCTTGCACTTCGCAAGCGCACCGGTCAAGTGGAACTCGATAACCTGCCGGGCTTCCTCATAGCGGCAGAATAGCCCCAAGGAGATCCCAAGTAGGACCAGCAGCACCAGAAAAAACAGCCGCCAATCATGAATTCCGTGGCGCGGCGCAGCAGCGCGCTTTGCGTGGGCCATGCAGCAGCCTCGACAGTCGTTCTGGTTTACAAAGCCGCTGACTATAAAGGCACGGCTCCGTCACGCAAGCATGGCGCGCGATCCGGACACAAGAG
>DMTJ01000164.1:3308-4996 GCA_003477185.1 Lentisphaeria bacterium | reverse complement strand
GACGATCGATAAACGCGGAAACGTGAGCCTCAAGCGTAAGGAAAAGCAGCGCGTAGTCCCGAAGAACCTTGAGCATGACAAGACCAAGAAGCGCTTGATCGAGCTGAAAAACAACATCTACTTGCTTGAGTTGGGCGTGATCACCTCTGATTGGCAGGTGAAGCGAAACAGCGAGGATAAATATCGACAGATCAACAAGTTTGTCGAGGTAGTGGGTGGCATCATCCAGAAGCAGGGCCTGGAAGGGACCGGCAATATTTTCGATATGGGCTCGGGGAAGGGCTACCTCACCTTCGCCCTCTATGACTACTTGAGCCAGACCCTGGGGCTCGATCCCAAGCTTGTCGGGATCGAACTGCGTCCCCACTTGGTGGACACCTGCAATCGCATTGCCAAGCTTGCGAAGTTTGACGGTTTGGAGTTTCGGGCGGGCGCGATCGACCAAGTGGATCTCGCTGGGATCGAAATATTGATCGCCCTGCATGCCTGCGATACGGCGACCGATGATGCCATTTATCGGGGCATCCAGGCTCAGGCCAAGATCATCATCTCTGCCCCGTGCTGTCACAAACAACTGCGTGAGCAGATCAAGCCCAGCAATGAGTTGCAGGAGATCACCCGTTTTGGCATTCTCGAGGAACGCCAGTCAGAGATTCTGACCGATGGCTTACGTGCGCTTATCCTCGAGTCGCAGGGGTACAGGACCAAGGTGTTCGAGTTTATCTCGACTGAGCACACACCGAAGAATGTGATGATCGTGGCGATAAAAGACCAGAATGCCGAAGGGGAGGCGTCCAAGAAACTCGCGGAGATCGAGGCAATCAAGAAGCTGTACAATATTGAGTATCACTACCTTGAGCGCTTGCTTAACGGTGGGTGCGCAGGGACAAAGACTGGCGGCTGAAGAAAAGAGGACTCCGGTAGGGAGGAAGGCTAGCGCGCCCCACGCACGCAGATGCAGGCGAGTTGCCTGCGGTCCCAGCCGGTTTATCGGGCGGTCTGTAGGGAAGGGCAGGGCGACTTGGACTCAAATGCGGGGCTGGATGATGTCGCGGGCGCGAAGGAAAACGGCGTCTAGCATAGGCTCGGTAAGCCGACCGGTAAAGGTGTTTTGCTGGCTGGGATGATAGCAGCCAATGACCAGATAGGGGCCAACGCTGACTTCGGCACCGTGCCCAAACTTGGGCCGTGGTGAGTCGTGAAGATCAACGGCTGCAAGGGCTCGAAATAGGCTGTTCCAGGCAAGCCCGCCAAGAGCGATGATGACGCGAAGCTGGGGCATAAGGGTGAGCTCTTGCTGCAGATAGGCGCGGCAGGTGTTTTGCTCCGCGGTGGTGGGCTTGTTGTCGGGCGGGGCGCAGCGCACGCCAGCAGTTATGAAGGCGTCGCTGAGCACGAGTCCGTCGTTGCGATCGATGGAGTGTGGCTGGTTTGCGAACTCAGCACGGTGAAGGGAGCGGTAGAGCCAGTCGCCGGAGCGGTCTCCGGTGAACATGCGGCCGGTGCGGTTGGCGCCGTGGGCACCAGGGGCGAGGCCGACGATGAGGACGCGGGCTGCTAAATCGCCGAAGCCGGGGACAGGGCCACCCCAGTAGTCGTCGTCGCGGTAGGCAGCGCGCTTGTGGCTAGCGACATGTTCGCACCAGGCGATGAGCCGAGGGCATTTGCGGCAGGCAACGACTTGGTTC
>DMTJ01000164.1:0-3278 GCA_003477185.1 Lentisphaeria bacterium | reverse complement strand
AGAGCCTGCAGACTCACGCTTCGGCGATCTGCCGGGTGATTTGTTCGGCGATGCGCAGGGCGTTGAGGCCGTGCTGGCCGGTGACGGCAGGACGATGGGCCGGACTGCGTACGGCAGCGACAAAATCGACGAGTTCCTGAAGTAGGGCGTTGTGGTCGTGTATGGGCACTTCCTGGCGGGTGACGCCTGCGGGGCCGAGGATGGCCATCTCGCCCTTCCGTTCCTGGTAGTCGAGAGACAGGTAGCCGTCCTCCTGGAAAACGCGGATTTTGCGCACTGGTTCTTGGCTGACCCGGCTCGCGGTAAGATTGGCGACGCAGCCGCAGGAGAACTGGAGGCGGGCATTGGCAATGTCCTCGGTCTTGCTAAGGACGGGGATGCCGACGGTGTCGACCTGGACGACTTCGCTACGGACCAGATGAAGGATGATGTCGATGTCGTGAATCATGAGGTCAAGGACGACCCCGACTTCGGTGCCCCGCGGCAGCATCCCCACACGCGGCGGCGGAAAGGAGGCCAGGCGATGCGCTTCGATGAAGCGCGGGTGCTGGATGTGTTTCTCGAGGTAGGTGATGACGGGATTGAAGCGCTCGACATGGCCAACTTGGAGGACAAGGCCGAGGTCTTTGGCCTGGCGCACTAGCCGTTCGCCCTCGGCTGTGGTGGCGGTAATGGGTTTTTCTACGAGGACATGGCTGCCAGCGGCGAGAGCCTTCTGGGCAACGTCAAAGTGTTGGTCGGTGGGCACAGCGATGCTGACTGCGTCTGCGGTGCGGCAGAGCGTGGTGATGTCGTCGAACGCTGCGCAGCCGTAAGCCGCTGCAATTTCGGCAGCTCGCTCCGGGTTCGCGTCGTAGATCCCGACCAAGTCCGCGTCGTCAATGTTCTGATAGAGTTTTGCGTGGAAGTTCCCGAGAACTCCCACGCCGATGACGCCGACACGGGTGTTGCTCACGTGTCCAGCGTGCCCTTACTCTTGTCATCGCTCTCGGCTGTTTCGTCTGTGCCTTCGTCGATGCCTTTCTTGAATTCCTGCTTGGCTTGGCCGACCGCCTTTGCCAACTTTGGAATTGCACCAGCACCGAAGAGCAGTACGACAATCACCAACACGACCCAATATTCGCCTAATCCGCCCATAATCCGGATCCTTTTCAAAGGGAGTTATACAGCTTTTACAAATACGGCCTGTTCGTGGTCAATGCAAGACCGCGAGGGGGTTTGCGGTTCAGTTCGGCGGAGACTGCACTCGCGCGGTCGGGGTTGTCGGTTTTGCTTTGCATTCGGTCGCGAACTTCGCAAACTACGACGCGCGCCGGTTGTGCGCGGTTCACCACAGGCGAGGGGCGCGTGCTCTATTATTTGTATAGTTTTTTTGCGGACCCAGCCGGGCCTTTGTCGGGTGTGGATGAGCTGAGTTTTTTACGGCTGTTTCGCTTTGTGACATTTCGCGCAGCGGGGGCCGCGGCGATGGCGTTTGCGATCATGATGGTCTGTAGTCCATGGTTTGTCCGCTTCCTCAAGATGTTGAACGCGACTGGCCGTGGCCGCGATCCCGGGCGTGAGAATCTGGATGAAGGGGTGCCGACGATGGGTGGGCTCTTGATCATCATGGCGGTGGTAAACTCGATCTTTCTCTGGGCAAGGTGGGATAACGGGCTGGTCTCGGTATTCGCGGTCCTGCTGATTTCGCTGGGCGTAGTGGGTTTTGTAGATGACTTTCTGAAGGTACATAAAGCGGATATTTCAGGTCTGGCTGGCCGTTGGAAGCTGGTGGCCCAGGTGGTGATCGGCTGTCTGGCGGTGTACGCGCTGGATCGGTTGCCGGAGGCCGGGGCGCATGTGCAGCAGCTCTACATGCCGTTCTTCAAGCAGCCAATCTGGTCGATGCCACTTTGGGTGGCTGTGATTTTTGGCGCGATCGTGGTGACGGGCTCCTCGAATGCGGTGAATTTGACGGATGGTAAGGATGGGTTAGCGATTGGCTGCACGGTGATCTGCACGGCGGCGTACGGTGTGTTTGCTTACGTCTGCGGGCATCGGCTGTTTGCTGAACACTTGCTGGTGCCGCATGTGGCTGGGGCTAGTGAGGTGGTGGTGATCGTGGGAGCGATTATGGGCGCTGGGTTGGGATTTCTGTGGTTCAATTGTTTTCCGGCGAGCATGTACATGGGCGATACGGGAAGCTTGGCGCTAGGCGGGGCCGTGGGGCTGATCGCGGTGCTGGTGAAGCAGGAACTGCTGTTGGTGGTTGTCGGCGGGGTGTTCGTGATCGAGGCGATGTCAGTGATTCTGCAGGTGATCTGCAGCCAGCTCTCGCGGCGAATTTTGAAGGTGGATTATCGACCGTTTCGCTGCACGCCGTATCATCACCATCTGGATCGTGGTGATCATAAATGGGCTGACACGCAGATTGTGATTCGGTTCTGGATCGTGGCACTGCTGTGTGCGGCGATCGGTATCGCCACATTGAAGCTGCGCTGATGGGCTGGGCACAACGGCAGATCGTGCTGCGGAGTCGCGACCGCGGGTTTCACCTGGTGACGGACGAGCTGATCTGTCAAGTGCCGGAGATTGCGGAGTTCGCAATTGGGCTGGCGCATGTCTTTATCCAGCATACTTCGGCTGCGTTGACGTTGAATGAGAATGCAGATCCGACGGTGCGCGCTGATTTCGAGCGATATTTTAGGCATGCTGTGGCGGATGATACGCCGTTTTTTGTGCATAGGTATGAGGGGCCGGATGACATGCCGGCTCATATCAAGGCATCTCTGCTGGGGCCGTCGGTGACGATCCCGATTCGGAACGGCAAGCTTCAGCTGGGGACCTGGCAAGGCATTTACTTGTGCGAACATCGCATTCGCGGTGGCGGCCGTCGGATTGTCGTGACGCTGACGGGCGAGTCCCTAGCCTGAATCATTCATGAGATTCTTCTGCAAAATCCTAATGCATGCAAATTCAGCGACCTACGCTGCTCGCTGGCCTCGACGTGTCTCGACACGAACGTATCAGACTCACTTCCGTAACTGGCTGACTCCACGCACCTTCGGCCCTATCGTGACAAATCACATGAAATATCCGGGCTAGCCGAATGAAGGTAGCGCAGCTCCTGGTGGATGTGTCGCTGGACCGCCATTGGGACTATGGAATCCCGGAGGGGCTCGAGGGCCAGGTCGCGGTAGGAGCCTTGGTGCAGGTGATCTTCAATCGCCGCGAGTGCCGTGGCTACGTCGTGGGCATGGAGGAGGCGAGCACGTCTAAAAACCTCTCGCCAATCCTGG
>DMTJ01000339.1 GCA_003477185.1 Lentisphaeria bacterium | reverse complement strand
CGGCCTGCCAGCGCAGAAACAGGTCGGCCCGCCCGCGTCCGAGGCCGTACTCGCGGTCAATCAGCCCCTCGCCGTTGGCCACTCGCTGGAGAAAGCCTTGAAAGACCAGGTGCGGGGCGGCCTCCAGATAGCCCGCGATCGTCGGTTTCCAGATCTCACTGTTCTCCCGCCAGAACTGCTGGAACATGGTCAGCAGACGGTCGGTGTTGATGCTTCCGTCGGGATCGACCCACGCTGGCGCGAAGCGGGTGAGGAAGCGATTCTGCAGGCTCTCGGTCAGCTCTCGGGGAAGGACTTCCCGGTAAATGTCATTGGCCAGGACCAGGCCTTCGGGACTCTCGCGGATCAACCCCAGGTCGGTACAGTACTGGACATCCTCGGCGATCAGCTCAGAATCCGTACCACTGACCATCGGTTGAATCACCCGATAGACCCGTTCCTCTTTGAGCTTATCCGCCAATTGGTCCAGGTGCGTAGCCCGCGAGCGAATCAGGCGCTCCCGAGCTGCTCGGAAGATTGCGGCGGTTATCGGCACCGACCGATCCCGGTTCTCCTTCATTTCGAAGCAAGCCTCATAGGCCAGTGCGTTGACGAGCCACGGCTGGCCAGCTGTGTAGTCCCAAGCCAGGTCGAAGAGGCCTTCACTGAACACTTGCCCCGTCTCCCGGGTGTGTGCCAGATAGAGCTGACTGATCTCGTCTCGAGAGAAGTTTCCCAGGCGCAGGGATTTTGACTTGATGTTGAAGCAGCTCCCGCCCGTGATGATCTCGCCATCGGAGCGGTGGATCTTGTAGTCCTTGATATCCACGACGCCGCAAAGAATGGTGCTCTGCGGAAAGCTGCCTGGCCGGCTGTCGTAGCCTGCACGCAGCTGGCGCAAGACGGAAACCAACGTGTCGCCAATCAGTGAGTCAACCTCGTCGAGCAGGAGTACGATGGGTTTCTTCGACAGCCTGCAGAGCTGCGTTAAGAAGGAATTGAGGGCAATGTCGGGCTTGTCGCCTGCCATTGCCTCCTGCTGAATCGCATTTAACTGCTCTCTCTCGCCCATGATCTGCTCACATCTCAGCTTCAGCTGCTCAATGAGCGCCCCCATTGCCCGCCGGGTGTCGTTCCGTGCAGCTTGCCCGCACTCGAAGTTTGCATAGATGGCGGTGTAGTCCTCGCCCGCATTGAGATGGGCCTGTAGAGCCAGGAGGCTGGAGGTCTTGCCGGTCTGCCGGGGGGCGTGAAGGAGGAAGTACTTCCTCTGGGCGAGCAGCATCAGGATTTCGTCGAAGTCCCAACGATGGATCGGGTCCAGCTTGTAATGGTCGTCCTGGTTGACCGGTCCGGCGGTATTGAAGAACTTCATCGGGGGCACGCAATGGCTCATGGTTCGCAGCGACAGAGAGAGACTGCAGTAGCAAAGCGATACCATGCGGCAAGTTTACCCTTCGCGCAATCCCGGGGCCGCAAGATCTATGCTCTTGAGATCCGGCTCCGAAAGGTCACAAAATGGCCTGTGCCAGCCAGTGGTCCACCTCCACCAGTTGGCGCCACAACGATGCCTATGAGCATTCACCTTTGATCGAAAAGAGGCTGGAGAACTATGAAGCCTTAGGTATAGAGTCATGCCAAGCATCTACGCACAGTTTGAGAAGGATCCTGACCGTTTCCTTTTCGTGCCAGAACCAGCCAGAAAAGAATCTGTTTGGCAGAACTTCACGCCATAGCAATACCACCAACAACACCTTCGGGTGGTCGAAAGCAGGTGAACACCCACAGGCTTCGTTGCTCATCCTCACAGCGCCCATACACAAACCAACACGCCACCCGACCCGATTCAGGCAATGCCGGCATGGGAACGGACGATCCACTGAGCTGTCGCTGCGGGCCAGGTAAATCGGGTCCAAAGGCCCCGACCGCCCAAGAGCTGCTTAGAGAAACAAAGAGCTTCCTATTCTCGTGATACGTCATTGTGGCCATCGGAGGACTCGGTGTTCGCCGGCCTGGAGCCTGACGGACTGAATCTTCTGACGCCAGTGCAAAGAAAACTCGCCGTCGCAAATGGCAGAAAGGGAACTCTCGATCAGCTCGTTGTTTTCCCAGATCAGGTCGATAACGCCCCCACCTCGCACGCGTAGGCCAGTGACTTTCCCGGTATTCCATGCTGGAGGTAGAGCAGGCAGAAGGTCGATGCGGTCACGGTGTGACTGCACCAGCATCTCGGCAACGGCGGCGGTTCCGCCGAGATTGCCGTCGATCTGGAATGGCGGGTGATCGTCAAAGAGATTGGGCAACGTGGAATGAGCCAGTAGCGCCTGGTAGTTTGCGTGGGCCTGTTCGCCATCGTGCAGACGGGCAAAAAAGTTGATAATCCAGGCACGGCTCCAGCCGGTATGCCCGCCCCCGGCACTCAGGCGGCGACGGAGCGTGACACGGGAAGCCTCGGCCAATTCCGGGGTGTCCTGCGGATCAATCTGGCTGCCGGGGTGCAGAGCAAACAAATGCGAGACATGCCGGTGTCCGGGCTCGACTTCCTCCCAGTCGTCAGCCCATTCCATCAGTTGCCCATGCCTTCCGATCTCAAGCGGCGGCAGGTTTTCCAAGATATTCCGAAGTTCGGGCAGAGACGGACGGCCGAGGATATCAGCAGCCGTGAGAACGGCTTCGACCAGTTCGCGGATGATGGCGTTGTCCATGGTCGGGCCAGCGCAGATGGTGCCGATCTCGCCGCTCGGCAGACGATAGGCGTTCTCCGGCGAGACTGACGGACAGGTGACCCGGCGCCCCTTGCTGTCCTCGACTAGAAAATCAACAAAGAACAGGGCTGCATCGTGGAGAACCGGATAGTAACGCTCCAAAAACTCACGGTCACCGGTGAAGCGATAGTGCTCCCAGAGGTGCAGTGCCAGCCAGGCGCCGCCCATAGGCCAGTAGGAGGCGGAGACATTGCGGTCGGTCGGGCAGGTGTCCAAGGTGTTGTCGGTGTTGTGATGGCAGACAAATCTGCGGCAGTTATACATGCGCCGGGCGGTTTCCTGACCTTTCTCGTGCAGCCCGGCGACCATGTCAAACAACGGTTCGTGGCATTCGGACAGCCCGCAGACTTCGGCAGGCCAGTAATTCATTTGGATATTGATGTTGATGGTGTATTTGCTGCCCCAGGGAGGGGAGAACTCCTGATTCCAGATGCCTTGCAGATTGGCGGCGCGAGTGCCAGCTCGCGAACAGGCGATCAGCAGATAGCGCCCGAAATTGAAGTAGAGCTGCTCCAGCCCCACATCAGTCTGCCCAGTCGCGACCGCTGCCAGGCGCTGATCGGTCGGCC
>DMTJ01000364.1 GCA_003477185.1 Lentisphaeria bacterium | reverse complement strand
AGGCATACGCTAATGGCTTCATACTGCTTGCCTTCCGGGCTCCCCATCAAGTATTCGATCGGGGCACCAGCGGCAACCCCAGTCGCAGCGACCAGCAGTTCCACTGTCTCTAGCGATTTGGACGCGCGCAGCCCGGGAAGCCGCAGAGAATTTGTCTGGCCTGAATCCGCCTGCCATTCAGTTTCTTTGGCAGCGGCCCACTTTCGAAACTCGTCCGTGATCGCCGATTCCTCGGCACAGGCGACTAGCGCCAGGCTAATCGCCAGGATAAAACGAAACATCGTGCCCAATAAATTTACCGTCCTCATAGACAAGGCGCCCGGAGAAAAAACGCGACCCATCCAGCCATGGAAGGAAGACACGGTCGCCGTCCCAAAGGTTCAGCTCCGTCAAGCGATCACTCTCGATCCAGTCCAGCTCGCCCTCTGCACAATCGATCAACTCACCAGAAAACTTCGTGGCCACGAAGACGAAAACATGCCAGTCCATCCCCTTGGCAAAATTCGGAAAGACCAGCAGCCCCTTCAACTCCGGGTCGACAATCGTCAGCCCCGATTCCTCATGCAGTTCTCGAATGACACACATCTCGGGAGATTCGCCAGGATCAAACTTCCCGCCCAGACCGTTCCACTTTCCTTCGTGGATATCATCATCCTTCTTCGTCCGATGCAGCATCAGCGTGCGGCCGTTCTCCAAATCTCGCACGTAACACAGCGTTGCCGCGATCATGCAATACGCCCTTCGCGCAGCTCTCGCTCAAAATATGCAATCGTGTGCCCCAGTCCAGTCTCCAGATCCACCTTTGGTTCCCAGTCCAGCAAAGCCCTGGCCTTCTCGATATTCGGCTGGCGCCGTTTCGGGTCATCCTGCGGCAAGGGCTCGAAAATCAGCTCACTTTTGGAGTTGGTCAGCGCAATCACCGCTTCAGCCAACTGGCGCACGCTGATCTCGTTGGGATTTCCCAGATTCACCGGCCCCGTCACGTCGTCCGCAGAATTCATCATCCGCACGAATCCTTCGATCAGATCATCACAATAACAGAACGAACGAGTCTGGCTGCCGTCCCCATAGAGCGAGATGGGCTGATCGCGAAGTGCCTGAACGATGAAATTGCTCACCACTCGGCCATCCTGGGGGTGCATGTGCGGACCGTAAGTATTGAAGATGCGGACCACTTTAGTGGCCAGCCCCAGCTGATTGTGGTAATCCATAAACAACGTCTCAGCGCAGCGCTTTCCTTCATCATAGCAAGCGCGCGGCCCGATCGGGTTCACATTCCCCCAGTAATCCTCAGTCTGCGGATGCACGAGCGGGTCACCGTAGACCTCAGAAGTGGATGCCTGCAACACTGGCGCGCCGAGGCGTTTGGCCAGCCCCAGCACATTAATTGCCCCTACCACGCTCGTCTTTGTCGTCTGAATCGAGTCATGCTGGTAGTGGATCGGCGACGCCGGGCAGGCCAAATTATAAATCTGGTCCACTTCCACATAGAGTGGAAAACAAATATCATGGCGAACCAGTTCGAACCCGGGGTCCCCGAGCAGGTGCCGCACGTTCTGCTTGCGGCCGGTAAAGAAGTTATCCGCGCAGATCACGTCGTGTCCGTCGCGCAGCAAGCGTTCACAAAGATGGGAGCCGAGAAACCCGCCTCCGCCAGTCACAAGGATCGTTTTTGACATAGCCCATTCTTACTTATTCAGTCAGGTTCTACGGAGGAGCCACACGGTACACCCGAAAGCAAAAAGCGAAACTGCTTCGCCATTCTGCTGTTGCCAATACAGGCGTTTCCCGTATATTAAGCGTTTCTCTTTTGAGTTCTCCCCTTTTCTGTGCGGAAATTTTCCATGAAAACTTACATCCCCAAAGAGGCTGACATCGAGCGTGAGTGGGTCATCATTGACGCCACCGACAAAGTGCTCGGCAAGCTGGCGGTTGAGATTGCCAATCATCTCCGCGGTCGCCACAAGCCTACCTATACCCCTCATCTTGACACCGGTGATTTCGTCGTCATCATCAACGCTGAAAAAGTGCGCGTGACCGGCAACAAGGCCATCCAGAAAACCTATCAAAGCTACAGCGGTTTCATGGGCGGTCAGAAAATCACGACCTATGCTGATATGATGGCGCGCAAACCAGAGGCCATCATCGAACACGCCGTCTGGGGCATGGTACCACACAATCGTCTTGGTCGTAAACTGATTGGGAAGTTGAAAGTCTATGCTGGCGCCGAGCATCCGCACACCGCCCAGCAACCCACTCCCATAGAGCTCTAGAGGAATACAGACAATGGCAAACGCTCATGATACTATTTGGGCCACCGGTCGTCGTAAGTGCGCCAGCGCGCAGGTTCGCCTGACCGCTGGTAAAGGTCGCATCACGATCAACAAAGTCCCTTTCGAAGACCACTTCACCACCGAAGCAGTCCGTGGCTTTATCCTGCAGCCGCTGATGGTCACCGGGGCTGAGACCTCGTTCGACATTACAATCACCGTCAAGGGCGGCGGCAACGTCGGCCAAGCTGGCGCTTCCCGCCACGGCATTGCCCGGGCGCTCGTCAAGAGCAACCCGGACCTCCGTGAGGTCCTGAAGGAAAGCGGTATGCTTACCCGCGACGCACGCGTCAAGGAGCGTAAGAAACCAGGTCAGCCTGGTGCCCGTAAGCGCTTCCAGTTCTCCAAGCGTTAGTCCTTTCCTGCGGTTCGCCGCAGTACTGCAAGGCCTCGGGCGTCATCGCACGTTCGGGGCCTTTTGTTTTTATATAGGAGCCCTTCCATGTCCGCCCCCTGCAAAGTCTCCATTTTTGGTGCTGCCGGTTACATCGGCGAAGAACTGATCCGGCTGCTCAGCACCCATCCGACTGTCGAAATCACGCTGCTTACCTCCCGGAGCCACGACGGTAAGCACGTATCCGAAGTATTCTCCCGGTTTCGGGATCTCGATCTCCATTTTTCCCAGCCCTGCGTAGACGAAGCCGTCCATCAGACCGACGTGGCCTTCCTCTCCCTGCCTCACGGCCTGGCTGCGGAGTTCGCAAGGCCCCTGCTAGATCGCCGCATGACCGTCATCGACCTCAGTGCCGACTTTCGACTTCGGAACACCGACACCTATGAGCAATACTACGGCGCGGCTCATCCCGCGCCCGAGCTG
>DMTJ01000345.1 GCA_003477185.1 Lentisphaeria bacterium | reverse complement strand
CGTTGGAGTTCACGGCTTTAGACGTGCCACGCTGCAACAGCCATACTACATGGGGCACAACTAAAGTTGTGAACTCCAACGTTGGACGTACTCCTGTGCAGAGCAGTTTCGCTTCGCGGCTGCGTTCCCTGCGGGGGTGCCTGCGACGATCAGCGGTCTCACGTTCCGAAGCGGAGCGCTCTTTAGTCGCTATCGCTGTGCCTATCGCGGTCCGTGCGTTCATCCTAAGCATCGCCATGCTGGCGAGTATGGCGATAGCCGCCGAACCGGTGGATATTGTGGCGCACCGTGGTGCCTCGGCTGATGCGCCCGAGAACACAGTACCGGCTTTTGAACTGGCCTGGGAACGCGGCGCAGACGTGGTGGAGGGTGACTTTTTTCTGACGTCGGACAATGAGATCATCTGCTTTCACGATAAGACCACCGCTCGGCTCGTGGGCGAAAAGCTGACTGTGAGCACCACCCCGTACAGCCGACTTCGGACGCTGGATGTCGGCGCCTGGAAAGGCCCCAAGTGGCAGGGCACACGAATCCCGACATTGGCCGAGGTGCTGGCCACACTCCCTGCTGACAGGGGCCGACTCTTCATCGAAATCAAGGATTCTGTTCGCATCGTCAAACCGCTGGCAGAGCAGCTCAAGAACGCGGGCCTGCCAACGTCGCGATACGCAATTATCTGCTTCCAGGAGCGGGTAGTGGCTGCCTGCAAAGCGGCCATGCCCGAGGTGAACACTCACTGGCTGGTTTCGGCCAAGAGCTACGGGAAGATGGGCGTGGCTGGCGTGCTTCAGACGGTGAAGCGACTGGGGGCAGATGGGCTCGACATTCAGGCCAGTCTAGCCATCACCCCAGAACTGGGACAGGCATTGCGGCAGAATGAGCTTGAGTTTCATTGCTGGACCGTCGATGACGAACCACTGGCACGCCATATGATACGAATGGGGGTGGACTCGATCACCACGAATCGGCCCGCTTTTCTTCGGCGCCAGCTAATGTCTGCAAGTCCGGGGCCCGGCATCTTGCTGAATCTTGGCTTTGATGATATAAAACACGGCTCTGCGGGCATCAAGGGGCGCGCCCTGTCCAACACAGTACTGAAGTCCGGTACGTCGCTTCCCGCTTCCGGGACGGTGGCATTGTGGTACCGGCCCACGAAATGGTACGACTATCAGACGGTGTTCGACAGCACAGCGGCCCCCAACGTATGGGAACTATGGCTCAACAAGGAGGCAGAGATCTGCTTTCGCACGACCGCTGAGGATCTCCGGATTGCCTATCGTCTGCACCCTGTCGCGGCCGTCCAACACTGGCAGCATGTGGCGGTCACCTGGGATAACAAGCTTGTACACCTTTATCTGAACGGTGCGCCAGTGATCACGACAAAACGTAAGCGCCCCACGCCCCCGAGCGGCGAATTCTGCCTGGGCGGCGGAAACGCCGGCAATACGCAGGGACGCGGCAGGTGGGACGAGGTGGTGGTGCTGGACGCAGTCTTGTCCGCCGCCGGGGTCCGCACACTCATGCTCGACGGCGTCAATCACCTTCAAGACAGCGCAAAACCGGAAACGAAATAATGTTCAAACGACTAAAACCAGCGCCGTTTATCGAGCCTATCGCGGCCGATAAGGTCGATCCCGAATACAAACGAATGCGCCGCCAGGTGTTCTTCGGCATCTTTATGGGCTACGCCGGCTTCTATCTGGTCCGCAAGAATATCTCATTGGCCGTGCCGTACCTGCAGGATCTGGGGTACAGCAAGACTCAGCTGGGCATGGCAATGTCAGCCGTGGCGGTCAGTTACGGATTCAGCAAGTTCATCATGGGCAACTTCTCGGACCGGAGTAATCCGCGCTACTTCATGTCGCTGGGCTTGTGTCTGTCATCCGTATTGATGTTGGTGATGGGGTTCTTCCCGTTCGCGACCTCGTCGATCGCCGTGATCTGCGGCGTTCTACTGCTGAACGGCTGGGTCCAAGGGATGGGGCTGCCCGCGTGCAGTCGCACGATTGCCCATTGGTTTTCACATCATGAGCGTGGGCGTACCGTGGCCTGGTGGAACGTCTCGCATAACATCGGCGCCGGGCTGGTCGGGCCGCTGTTCGCCTTTGCCATGATGGCCACCGGCGATTGGCGAACGGTCTTTTACGCGCCGGCTGCTCTGGCTCTGGTGATCGCGTTTCTGATCTGGCTGACCGTTCGCGATACACCGCAGTCTGAAGGCTTGCCGCCGATCGAGGCCCATCACCATGACAGATCAGAGAGCTACAGCGGACACTTTGAAGAGGAGTTCACAGCCAAGGAAATCTTCATGGCCCATGTGCTCAACAACAAGTGGCTGTGGATCATCGCCATCGCCAATATCTTCGTCTACATGGTTCGCTACGGCGTGGGTGACTGGGCACCCGCCTACTTGAAGGAAGTGAAAGGCTTCGACATCAAGAATACCGGCTGGGCATTCATGGCCTACGAATACGGTGCCATCCCCGGTACAATTCTCTGCGGTTGGGTAAGCGACAAGGTCTTTCACGGACGTCGTGGACCAGCCGGTGTGGTGTTCATGGCGGGCGTTACCCTGGCGCTGCTGGTCTATTGGCTGAACCCGCCGGGCAACCCCGCATTGGACATTGCCGCGCTGACCACCATCGGCTTCCTTATCTATGGCCCCGTCATGCTGATCGGGCTGCACGCCATCGATCTCGTGCCCAAGAAGGCGGCGGGTACCGCTGGTGGTTTTACCGGCCTGTTTGGCTACTTCCTCGGCACCGCCATTGGCGCCAACATCGGCCTGGGCTGGATCATGGATAACTACGGCTGGGATGGTGCATTCATCGCCTTGTTGATCAGTTGCGGATTGGCCATCGTCTTCCTGGCCATGACCTGGAATCAGGGCAAAGACTTCCACTACAAAAAGGAGAAAACTGATGCTGCCTCCTAAGCTCATTGATACTATCGACGCATTCTTCTTCGACATGGACGGCACCATCTACCTGGGCGAGGAGCCGATCCCTGGGGCACGTGCCGCGCTGCGATCCTTGCGCGAGCGGGGGAAGCGCTGCTACTTCGTGACCAACAACACGTCCAAAGCTCGGCATAATTACTTTGACAAGCTGAAGCGAATGGAGATCGAGGTCGAGTTGAGCGAGATCATCTATCCGATGCACGGAGTCTGCGACTACCTGCGCTCGCAAGCCATTGATCGCATCGCGCTGCTCGGCACGGAGGCCTTGCGTCAGGCCTTGGTCGATGATGGCTTCACTGTGACCTTCGACAACCCGCAGCTCGTGGTCATCGCCTATGACAATGAGATGACCTATAACAAGCTGGCCAGTTGCATTCGCTTGATCCATGAGGGGGTTGCTTACATCGCTACGCATCCTGACGTGGTGGTGCCATCGCCCCATGGTGATTTACCGGACGTCGGGCTGTTTCTGCCGCTGATCGAGTCGGCAACGGGTCGCCCAGTCGAGCGCGTGTTCGGCAAGCCGAATGCCGAGATGATTACCGGTGTGATGGCTCGCGATGGGCTACGTGCGGAGCGCACTGCGATGGTCGGCGACCGGCTCATGACCGACATTGCCTTGGCAGTGGCGGTCAACTGTCATTCCATCCTTGTCCTCACTGGCGTCACGTCAGTAGCGGATCTTGCCACATCGTCGGTTGTGCCGGACTTCATCCTCGACGGGGTCAAGGATCTTGCTGCCCAGGCATCTTAATCCTGCGAAACTGGACGCAGTCGGAGAGAGGCCGCCCATTGCTGCCGTCCGAGGGGTAAGGCATGGACTTGCCTGCTCATTTCGCGGGGGCATGGCGACACTGGCGGAAGTCGGCAGCGGTGGGTGGTCTCGAGCGTGTATGGGCCATGGCTGAGCAACTGGGCTAGCGTCTGTTGCCGGGTGACTTGCTCGTGCTGTTGCACAAGGCCGCGAAACTGGGGAGACTTAACGGTGGACGCAATGGGACATTTAGCGCAGGCACCAGGGATGCGCGGGGCACGCGTCGATGGCACGGTGGGGAGAAAGATTCAGGGCTGATCAGCCGGTCCAACTGGATCCTGATCAGGTCGGCGAGAGCGTTGCGCGCAAGCGGCGAGGCATCGCTTTGCAGAGCCTCGTGGTGGTAGGCTGCTCCCCGACGACACCTGGGAGTATTTCTGCCTAGACAATGTGCGTTATCGCGGCCGGGATCTGACCATTGGTTGAGACAAAACCGCTGAGACATACGGCAAAGGCCTGGTCGTACTCGTTGACTGGCAGCAAATTCCCCATGCAGACACGTTGAAGATGACCACCGGCGTGCTCGCCAGCAGGTAGCTCCAATTGTGGGTGGTAGGTTGACCTACTGCTGTAGGACCGCAGCCCGGGAATGGCGAGCGACAGGAAGAAGCGGGCGAGCCGCCCGCGGGCCCAGAGAAGCGAGTCTTACAGCCCGGGAGAGACAGGAGCACGTTGGCCCCTGCCTAGCGAGTGGCCAAGTTGATTTTGGTTCTGTTTTTGGACCAGCGACTCATGACTCGCGACC
>DMTJ01000094.1 GCA_003477185.1 Lentisphaeria bacterium | reverse complement strand
TCACGTCATCGTGATCTGGCCCAGGTCCGGCTGCGGGCACGTGGTCATGAATGGCCACGCGCACCGCTGTCCGAAGGACTATCTGGCGATTTACCTGCCGGGCATGCGGCAAGACCTCAGGACCACGAACAGTGAATGGGACTATTGCTGGTGGAGCATTGACGGGCCTCTGGCTGCGGCGCTCGTCAGTGGCTTCGGGCTGCGTGCTGGCGTCCACCGTGCCGGCGCACCTCCGATCGAGCTGATTGATCAGCTGCTCGGACAGATTGTGCGTGCGGATCGCGCGGGGGAAATTGATGCCAGTACAACGGCACTGGCCCTGACGACCGCTGCGGCCAAAGCAGTACAAGCCAGCCCAGGCAAGCAAGGCGATGTGCTAGTGGCCAAAGCGCGATTGCTGGTACACGACAATTGGCAGCATGTCGGGTTCGGCATTGACTCGATTGCTGCGACCCTCGGCGTGGATCGCTCGACGTTGTCGCGGCACTTTCGTAAGGAAGCTGGCGTTACGCTCATTCAGTACTTGATCAGCATGCGCATTCAGAATGCGATTACGCTGCTGCGGCAGTCCGACTTGCCCATTGCCGAGATTGCCAGCCGCTGTGGGTACGGAGATTACGGATACTTCCGCCGGGTGTTTCGCCAACGAATGGGGCTTTCTCCCTCGGAGTTTCGGACTGTCGGTCCCGAGTGAGGGGGCGGTGAGTTTGAAAAATAGCTAGTCAGAGCACCGCCTTCACACCGGCATCCCGAACTTCTCCCTTGACATCGTTTGAACTGCCAAAGAGCATAGCCGCCCAGCCCGCCGCAGTCCACGCGCTGAGAGTATTCTCGGCATCACAAACGCGTGTGTAGTGTCGGACTCAAGGCACGCGCGAAATTGACGTTACATTTTGGCGGGAGCGACGAATGGGCCTCGCATTTATCCGACCAATTTGTGATTCACCACATGAATACCCCCGACTGCAATTCCAGTGCTACATTTTCCCAATTGATCGCTTCGTGTGCTTGCGAGGAGAGTCTGCCTGCAAATTGAAACCCTCGTGACGCCTGAAGGCCGATTCGGTGGAATTGATCTGGTAAATCGCTCCAAGAATTCGGCCTATTTTCGAAGTGCTGCTCCGTTTTATTTCAGGATTCACCCAAAAAAATAGAAGACAAATGAAACACACAAACATCATCCTGCTTAGTGCGCTACTTTTGCCCCTGCTGTGGGCCAACGCAGAAGGGAGACCAGTATCTGCTGGGAAACCCAACATGATCCTATTTCTGGTTGATGATATGGGGCTGATGGATACATCGGTCTCGTTTGTCACCGATGCCGAGGAGACGCCGGTCAGGCATCCCCTGAACGATTTCTACCGCACACCGAACATGGAGAAGCTGGCAGCGGCGGGAACCCGGTTCACCAGTTTCTACGCTCATTCGGTCTGCTCGCCCGCGCGGGCGTCGATCATGACGGGGCAGAACTCTGCCCGGCACCGGACAACCACCTGGATTAGGCCGCAGGGCAACAACAGTGGCGCATTCGGTCCAGCTGACTGGTGCTGGACTGGGCTGAACAAGGATAGCGTGACGCTGCCGCGGTTGCTGAAGAACGCCGGGTATCGCACGATTCATGTCGGCAAAGCACACTTTGGCCCGAATGAGCACGAAGGGGCAGATCCGCTGAACCTTGGGTTCGATGTGAATGTCGGCGGCTTCTCAGCAGGCCAGCCCGGCAGTTACTACGCAGAGAAGAACTACGCGCGCGAAGGTACAACCGGCCAAGTGCCGCACCTGGAGAAGTATCACGGATCCGATGTCTTTCTGACCGAAGCACTGACGCTGGAGGCCAATCGGCACATCGAAGAATCGGTGCAGGAGAGGAAGCCGTTCTTCCTCCATATGTCGCACTACGCGGTGCATGCGCCGTTCGAATCGGATCCGCGCTTTGCCGAGAACTACGCACAGTCAGGGGAGAAAAAGCACGCGGCAGCCTACGCGACATTGATTGAGGGGATGGACAAGTCGTTGGGAGATCTGGTGGAGAAGCTGAACGCACTGGGTGTGGCCGATAACACGCTGATCATGTTCTTGGGCGATAACGGCTCAGACGCACCGCTAGGCCCTGTCCATGGCTACGCGAGCTCGGCACCTTTTCGTGGCAAGAAAGGCACTCACTTTGAGGGCGGCATGCGGGTGCCCTTTATCGCGGCCTGGGCCAAGGTAAACAAGACGAATGCGTGGCAAGACAAACTCTCGATTCCTGCAGGTACGATCCAGCCTCAGATCGGAACCATCTTGGATATCCTGCCGACACTCTGTAACCTGGCCGGCGTCACGGTGCCCGACGAGATGCCGATTGATGGCTATGACCTCACGCAGCAGCTGGCGGGCAAGCGGCACGAGACCCGGAGGGAAGACTTTCTGAATCACTTTCCGCACGAACACCGCAGCAGCTACTACACAAGCTATGTCAATGCCGGCTGGAAACTCATCTATCACTACCCGGTGCCGGACAAGGGCAGGAGGAGGCAG
>DMTJ01000356.1 GCA_003477185.1 Lentisphaeria bacterium | reverse complement strand
TAGATAAGCTCAGCGGCGCGCGCGTCTTCGTCGAACTGTGGGCCTACCTTCATCTTGGCCTCCACCCGGGAACTAGCCAACTGTTTCACCTGGTCAACGTTCAGGCCATTGCGGCGTTCCTCCACCTTCTCCATGCGCGCCTGCTGCTGTGGGGCCGGCTTGCTGCAGGAGACAAACAGGACCGCAAGTGCGGAGAGAATTAAAAATTGCCAGTTGAGTCGAGACTTCACCTTACATCACGGCTGCGTTTCAGGCTCTAGGTGGATCTGTCGTAATGTAGCTGCTTTTTTGGCGGCCTCGTCAGAAACCGGAAGTTTTAGCCGTACGAGTGAGCTGTAGATTCTCTCTGCCTGTGCGTATTCGGCGTCCGCCATGTACAGGCGGGCGAGGTCAAATCCAGCTCGAGCCGGGTAGTACCAATCTGATGCGATCTCTCCGCCATAGCCGTGAAACAGGGAGCGGTACTCATTCTTGGCCTTATCGAAGAGCTGCTGCAACTCGTAAATCCTCGCTGCCCGATAGCGCGCCATTTCCGCCAGAGATTTGCTAACGCCAGCATCAATCAGCTCGTTAAAGTGGATCAGTGCGGTATTGAGCAGTTCGGGGCGATTCGACTCGGTGGCAATAGAGTAATAGCACTCGGCCATGCGCCCGATGGATGCGAAGTATAGCTCCGTGTTCGGCACTGCCTGAGCTGCTTCCTCAAACCACTCCGCGGCCTGCTCGAACTCACCATTGAGCGTGGCAATGTCCCCGCGCAGGAAGTTCGCCTGTGCCCGCACGCGAACTGGCGCACTCGCATAATGCGTAAAAATGAGCAAGATGTAGCCTTGGGCCTTCATGAAATCGCTATTCTTTTCCTGCGCCTGGCGGTAGGCGTTCTTCGCCGCCTCATACAGCGCTAGCGGCGCGAGGTCCGAATTCTTGTAGCGTTTCCGCACTTCCAAAAACATGCTTTCGGCCTGTGAAAACTCTGCCCGATTCGCGAAGTGGTCGCCCAGCCACAGGTAGACATCCGGCGCCAGATCCGCGTGTGACTCGGCAAAGCTCTCAATAAACCGGAAGGCATCCGCCTCGGCCTTCTTGGCGCGGCCGAGCTGAAACTGAAGGTAGGCGCGCATATAGAGTGCATCTGGCAGTTGTTCCGTCTCCGCGTAGCGATCCACCACTGCCGTCAAATGCTTCATCGCGTCATCGGGCAGGTCAGCGTTCACCGCGGATCGCGCGGCATCCATCAGTGCCTGGGGCGCATTGGGGTCGGCCGGAAACTCTGCTGCAAACTCCGCAAGGGCTTTCATCGCCGGTGCGAAGTCAGCAGTACGGAAGAGTGCCGCTGCGCGCTGGCGGTAAGCATCTCGTCTTTCCTCAGTCGGGTCAGGACAATCTGCCAGAAACGCGTCAAAGGCGGAGACTGCCTCTCCGTATTCTCGAGCTGCGTAAATCGCCGCTGCAGCTTTGAATTGGGCCCGGCATTTCAGCGGGCTCTCGATCTCTGCTACCTGCTGAAAACGTGCCGCTGCTCCGAGAAAATCCTGGTTGAGCAGCAGCATCTCGCCTGCCCGATAGAGCGCATCTGCGCGCGCCGCGTCGTCCTCGGCCAGACTTGCCGCTTCCTCGTACATGCCCATTGCTTCTGCTGGCTTGTTGGCGCTTTGGTGCAGCATGCTGGCCAGTTCGAAAGCAGCTTGGTAGCGAAGGTTACCCGCGACCAAGGGGTTCTTAAGAACCACGGCATACTCCGTGCTTGCTTCGTCGTAGTGTTGACCTTCGGCCAGTAAGCGAGCAAGATCGATACGCAGCCGCGGCGTGTCCTCGGCCTCTGGATACAGGCTGATAAAACGTCGAAAATGCCGCAGCGCGTCCGCGGAATGACCGGCCACCGAGTTGGTCTCGGCAAGATCCAGAAGCAGGCGCTGTTTCTGCCGGTCTTCGCGTACCAGCGGTAAGCTGCGTTCGAGCACAAGAATTGCCGGCTCGAACTCTCCGGAGCCACGCAGATCCAGAGCAAGCTTGCGAATAATCAGGTAGTCCTCCGGCTGTTGCACATAGTCCACGGATTTCTCGAAATGCAGCTGGTAAGTCTCGAAGGCCCCGACAGGATCGTACAGGCTCAGCTTTAACCGAATCTGCTGCAGAGCGAGGACGCGTCGCTCATCGCCCTCAGCAGTTGCGAGCTGCTGCGTGATCAGCGCGTCGGCTTCCACGTACTCCTCTGCCACTAGGTGTGCGTCTATGAGTGCGCCTCGGGCGATCGAGAGAAGCTCCGGGTCTTGGAGCGTCCCCAAGTGCGTAGTTAGCATCTCGGTGGCTTCAGCCCACTGCTGCTCCTCGACCAGGCAGTGGCCTAGCCAGATCGCAGCCTCGCTCTGCAAGGATGCATCCTTGGCCGTGCGCATCACCTCGCGCAGCAGGGCCATTGCTGCCGGGATCTGCTCGCGATGCAACAGCACACGCGCCCACCAGTACTGCTGGGTTGCGCTGTAGACTTTATTTCCCAGCATTTCACGCTGTTGCATGTATACCTTGGTTGCCTGCCTCGGTGACTTCGCCGCGAGGTAGCTGGCGATCAACCTGGTACCAAAATCTGAGACTACTTCCGGGGCCTGAGCGTACATTGCGTGATCAGCGGCCAGCAGAATTAGATCCCAAGATTCCTGATAGAATTTGTTCGCATCGGCATGGAAGCCACCAGAATA
>DMTJ01000355.1 GCA_003477185.1 Lentisphaeria bacterium | reverse complement strand
CGCCGGGATGAAGAAAAGGCGCGGGCCAAAGAGCGCGTGTTCTCATTTCGTGATGCATTTGGCGGGTGGGAGCCCCGCAGCCAGCGGCCGGAGTTGTGGAACCTGTATAACGGTGGTATCCATGAGGGGGAGAACATCCGCGCCTTCCCGATTAGCAATTGGACAGAACTGGACGTTTGGCAGTATCTGGATCGCGAGAAAGTGCCGCTGCCAAGTCTGTATTTCTCCCACCAGCGCGAGGTGTTTATGCGCGATGGCCAGTGGCTGGCGACTTGCGAATATCTGCAACCGCGTGATGGTGAGGAAGTTCGCACGATGCAGGTGCGTTGCCGTACGATTGGCGACATGGTCTGCACGGGCCTGGTGGAATCCGACGCGGCGACCGTCGCGGACATTATCGATGAAGTGGCAGCCACTCGGGTCTCAGAGCGCGGCGGGCGGGCCGATGACAAGTTTGCAGAAGACTCGATGCAGAAGCGTAAAGAGAAGGGGTATTTCTAATGAGCACGTGGCTTACAGATCATAAAGTTGAGCTGCTGCGGTTCTCGACGTGCGGAAGTGTCGATGATGGAAAGAGCACGCTGATTGGGCGGTTGCTTTACGATAGCAAGAGCCTGTTTCAAGACCAGCTGGATGCCTTGGAGAAAACCCGGGAATTTCTGGGTGACCAAACGGTGAATCTCGCGAATCTGACCGATGGCCTGCGTGAAGAGCGCGAGCAAGGGATCACGATCGATGTGGCATACCGCTTTGTGGCGACACCGAGGCGAAAGTTCATCGTGGCTGATACACCAGGGCATGTGCAGTACACGCGCAACATGGTGACCGGCATGTCGACTGCGAATCTTGCAGTGATTCTGATCGATGCCCGGCATGGCGTCATTGAGCAGACGCGGCGCCACGCCTATATCGCCTCGCTGCTGGGGACGCCTCACATCGTGGTGTGCGTGAATAAAATGGATCTTGTCGACTACTCGCAAGATGTATTTGAGGCGATCCGCGAGGATTTCGATAACTTCGCCACACGCCTGCAGACACAGGATATTCGCTTCATTCCGATGAGCGCCCTGAACGGGGACAATGTGGTCGATAAGTCGGATAAGATGCCGTGGTACGATGGCCCAGCTTTGCTGAGTTTCATGGAGAAACTTCATATCGCCAATGATGGCAACCTGAACGATCAGCGATTTCCGGTGCAGTGGGTGGTGCGTCCGCAGACCGAGGAGCACCATGATTTTCGTGGGTACGCTGGCCAGGTCGCTGGGGGCGTGTTTCGGCCTGGTGATGACATTGTTGTGCTGCCATCCGGGGTGCGGTCCAAGGTGGCTTCGATTCACCTGCATGATCAGGAGTTGGACGAAGCGTTCGCGCCGCAGTCCGTCACGATTCAGCTGCAGGATGATGTGGACATCAGCCGGGGTGATCTGCTGGTCGGTCCAGATAGCGCACCGTACGTAAGTGGAGAGGTCACGGCCATGGTCTGCTGGCTTCATGAGAAGCCGCTACGCGTGGGCGGCCGGTATCGTCTGATGCAGAACTCGAACGAGACGCGTGCCATCGTTCGCGAGTTGGAGTATTGCGTGAATGTCAATACGCTGCAGGAAGACGACGATTCGGACTCGCTGCGTTTGAACGAAGTCGGCCGTTTGGTCATCAAGACGCAGAAGCCCCTCTGCTATGACGAATACAGACGCAATCGCGTAACCGGCTCATTTATTCTAATTGACGAGTCTACAAACGCGACTGTCGCGGCGGGAATGCTGCTCCGGCCGCCAATTCCACCGCCCCCAGTCGAGTTTGCGGACTACGCAATTTGACCGGAGACTGAGCGAAAATGCGCGATCTGGTCGAAACGCAGTACTTGGACCTGCAACTGCCGGAGGAAGGTCTAGAGCTTTCCTCTGGCAAGCGGCTCTCTGCTGTCCGGATTGCGTACGAAACTCACGGGGTGCTTGCGGAGTCCGCAGATAATGTCGTGTTCATCTGCCACGCGCTGACTGGAGACTCGCATTGTGCGGGCTACCACAGCGACGACCCGAAGTCTCGTGGCTGGTGGGAGCCGCATCCGGATTCTGATCAGCCGCGTCTGATCGGGGTCGGGGCGGCGATTGACACCAAACGGTTCTACGTGGTCTGTGCCAATATTCTTGGCGGGTGTGCGGGGACGACTGGGCCGAAGTCCAATAACCCGGAAACCGGAGAGCCATACGGCATTGAATTCCCGTTGGTTACGATCAAGGACGTGGTGCGCGTTCAGCGGCTGTTGCTGGACCAGCTTGGCGTGAAGCGTTTACACGCGGTGGTGGGCGGCTCGATGGGTGGGATGCAGGCGCTTGAATGGGCAATTTCCTTCCCAGAGTACGTGGCGCGTTGTGCCTGTATCGCGACGGCAGCAAGCCTCTCGCCGCAGGCACTGGCGTTTGATATCATCGGGCGGCAGGAGATCGAGAACGATCCGAACTGGAATGGGGGGCATTACTACGGGCAGGCCATTCCTAGGGCCGGGCTGTCGCGCGCTCGCCAAATCGGCCATGTGACCTATCTCAGCGACCAGTCGATGTACGCCAAGTTTGGGCGCGACGAGCATGATCGGCCGAGACCCGAGGACAGTAGTAAATTCTCGACCAGCTTTGAGGTGGAGTCGTACCTGAACTACAATGGCAACAGCTTTGTGGATCGATTCGACGCGAACTCCTATCTCTATATCAGCCGGATGATGGATATGTTCGATCTGGCGAAGGAGCACGGATCTTTGCGCGAGGCATTGGCGAAAACCGCATCGAAGTTCCTGATCATCTCGATCGAATCGGATTGGCTGTTTCCGCCGCCCCAGCAGCTCGAACTGCTGCACGAGTTGCTAGCGCTTCGTCGGGAGGTGAGCTACCTGAACATGAACTCGCACTTTGGGCATGACGCGTTCCTGATCGAGTACGATCTGCTGTGTCCGGCCCTGGGGGCCTTTCTCACGGGCGAGGAACCTCGCAAGCCGGCCCCTGTGAATCGGCAGGATCTTAATGTGATCAAGTCGATGGTTCCGCGAGGAGAGCGTATTTTGGACTTGGGTGCCGGTGAGGGAAACATGATGCTGGCTGTCCAGCGCGCGACCGGCAGCACGGGAATCTGTTT
>DMTJ01000160.1 GCA_003477185.1 Lentisphaeria bacterium | reverse complement strand
GTGTTGCTGGCGGCGGCGCATCGGCCTGTCCGCAGAAGTGAACAAGCAGGGCTTTTGCGAACTCCGCAACCTGCCCCTCCCTGCCCGCGTTGGTGACCGACGCGGGGCGCGACGCGACGGCTTGGGTAGCGATCTGCAGTTCCTCGGCCTGCAGCGCCGCGCGCAGCTTTGCGAGGTCAGCATGCACCAGCAAGGTTCCGTGATGCAGCGCCCGATCTCGAATCAGCCGGAAGGCGGTTCCTGAGATCTTGCGGCCGTCCAGACGCAGGTTGTACTGCTCATCCACCGTGACATCCTTGCCGCTGACCTGGCTGACCACGGTTGCAATCTCCGCAAGCCGCTGATGGGGAGCGTGCAGTGCCCGCGGCATGCTGATGCAGAAGTTCAGGTTTCCCGGCCCGTGATACACCGCACCACCGCCGGAGACACGCCGTGCCAACAGCGGGCGCTCGTGCTGCAACGAGTCCGGCGAGGCCTCAGACCAAGGATTCTGATTGCGACCGATGACCACGGCTTCGCCCCCACTCCACAGGTAGATGGTGGGCGGCGCAGTTGCGTCGTCCAGAAGTTCTGATTCAACTGCGAGATGGTGAATGACATCGGGCGTCTCAAGGTCCTTGAATGCCCGCCACGGTGCGTTCATTTTGCGGAAAAGCTCACTGGTTTCCCAGAGGTAGCGGACTCATAGATACTGCGAATCAGCGCGACGCTGTGGCGGCCTTCATGGCCATCGGTTTTGGGTTCGGCACAGCCACCAAGCACGTCGATGACGTTCTTGTAGTACAGGTAATGTCCCGATGCGTGCGGTGCCGGCGGCTCGAGATTAGACTCATAGATGATGCGGTCATCGTCGTCGTAATCCTGAAACTCCCACTTCTCGAAGCGACCGATCGACGCGCCGCCCGCTTTCACGGTGCCCTTTTCACCCAGAACGGTGATGGTAGTCTCGAGATTCTTGGGGTAGGTCAGCATGGAGACGTTGATTGAGCCAATGATTCCGTTCTTGAACCGCATCACGGCTACGCCGCTGTCTTCGGCCTCGATCGAACGGCCCAGCGTGGCAGTGAGGGCGGTGACCGTCTCAACTTCGCCGCCGAACCAGCTCAACAGATCGACAAAGTGACTGGCCTGGTTCATGAAGGCACCGCCGTCCTGCGCCCAAGTGCCGCGCCACGGCTCGGCATCGTAGTATGATTGTGGACGCTGCCAGAGAACATTGACAAAAATGCTGTAGATCTTGCCAAAGCGCCCTTTGTCGATCGCCCGCCGCAGATACTGCAGGGTGGGCGTCAGCCGGACTTGCTTCACCACGAACAACCGGGTGTCGTTGGCCTCACAGGCCGCGATCAACCGATCCGCGCTTTCAAGATCGAGCGCCATGGGTTTCTCGGTGATCACATGTTTCCCGTGCTGAGCCGCGAGAGTCCCTTGTGGCGCATGAAGGCCGGATGGCGTGCAGAGGCTGATCACATCGATATCTGGTCGTGCCAGCATCTCTTCCAACTCGCCGTACCATTCCGCACCAGTGAGAGCGATTGCGGACTTCGCACGCTCCTTGTCACGTTCGCACACTGCGACAAGCTCACAATCCCCTTTGAGGTCAATGATGGCGCTGATGTGCTTCTCTGAGATGCGGCCGCAGCCGACTAGGCCAATACGTATCATTCTGCTTTTGCTTCCGGTACGGGTTCGATGATGATCATGCGGGCAAGTTCTGGACGCAGGTAGGTCGCGGCCAGAGCGGCCAACTCCTCGCGAGTAATGGCCGGAATGTCGGCCTCCATCGACCGTGCCCAGTCGAGCCGTTCCGGGTACTCACCGCAAGCCGCCATTACGTTACCCGCCCAATAGGGTGTGTTGCGCACCCATTGCTTGAGCCCGGTGATGCGTGGTTGCACGGCGCGCTCGAGCTCGTCTTGGGTGAGCCCAGATTCTGCGAGGTCCGCAGCAAGCCTGCGCAAGGTATCCACCAGCTCCGCCGCGGTCTCAGGCGCGCAGCGGACCACGGCCTCGATCCTCCCATAGCCCACGTAGGTTTCGCTCGCTTGGGAATAGGCGCGTGGGCTGTAGGCAGCGCCGGTCTTCTCGCGAATTTCAATGCGCATGCGATCGGTCAGCACCGATGCCAGCAGGCTGAGGCGGCGGGTACGCTTGATATCATAGATGTCCTCGGTCGGCCAGATGACCACGGCCATGGCCTTGCCAGAATCGCTTTCGAACGAGAAGTGGCAACGCGGTCCAGCAGGTGGATAGCTGATCTCGCGACGGTCCTCGAATCGCTGGCGCTCGCTGCGCCGGTCCGCAAGCGCACCGACGGTCTCCGCGGCGGCGGCGACGGCGAGGTCCGGGTCGATATCTCCGACGATCGCGACTTCCAACGCGCCCTTGTTCAGCGCATCTGCCAGCGCTTGGCGAACGTCGCCTATGGTCACACTTGCGAACTCCGCAACGCTTGCCAGGCCAAAGCGCGTGTCCCCATTTGCCAGGTAGCGGTCCACAGCCCCGCCCCAGACCCCGTCCGGCTCCTGCTGAGCGGCCGTCCATTCCCGCTCGTAGCTGCGGATGGCGCGCTCGCGGGCGTCCTCCCGATAGCCCGGATGAAGCAGGAACGCGGTCATGTAGCCCAGTTGCTGGCGCAGTTCCTTGGGTTTACACGAGCCGCTGAAGAGAAACGCATCGTCTTCGACGCCGAAACTGGTGCCGACAGTCGTGCCCGCAAAGATCCGACCAAGCTCAGTCCGGCTGTGGGCTACGAGCCCCCCGGCAGTGAAAATGCGGGAGGCCATGCTGCGAACTGCGGGCTTGTCCGCTGGCAGGCAAAGCGCACCAGCGCCGACGCGAAAGCGCACCTGCACGGTCTCCGCTTCGAAATCTGTCTGCTTTACGTTCAACCGCGTGTGATTCGCGAAGGTCACGGTTCGAATGCCTAGATCCTCGACCAGCTTATCCGAGACGGGCGCTCCAGGCGCACCAAAGGACTGGTAGGCAAATGGCGGGATCTCTTCCTCGGCCGGAGCTTCGACCGCGATTGCTTGGCTGGCTTT
>DMTJ01000490.1 GCA_003477185.1 Lentisphaeria bacterium | reverse complement strand
CAAGGCTTTGGCCTTGGCGGAATCTGCCCCGTATTTCTAGCCGAGGAAGGCAAGGTCATGCGCGGACTCCGCTTTTTTACAGTCGAGCACATGGGACGGCGCTATCGTTGCGCAAACGAACACGCGCTCGCTAAATTCAAGAAGAAGCCGGATTTTTATGCAGAAGTGAGCATCGAGGCCTACCGCGAAATCACAGGCGGAGAAGCGCCTATCGTGAAGTCCCTGCGCCCCAATCCGTCGCGCCTCCCCATGCGCCGCTCGCTCAGGCGCAAGTAGCTCCGCTCGGATGGGGCCGTGCTGGCCTATCAGTCTCGCCAAGCATTGGGGGGGGCGCCAGTGCCCCAGGATCGTCTCGACCTCTGGCCGCACGCCGTTCTTCCAGTGATTCGAGGCATCGCTGCCACGACAGATGATCGCCCGGGAATCTGCACTGCGTGAGAGGCCGGCACGACGTGTTCTAGGCGCTTGGTATCGTTCGGAGCCCGCAGAATCATGGATGCGTGGGACAGTGCGAAAGGCCCTCGCACTTTCCGACGCATCTGTGACTCTGGACACCAGAAGAAGTCACCGGCAAAGCGGAATTCAATCCTGTCAAGCACGCACTAAAAGCATGTAGCACAGGAGGGGAATGCAGCGGCCCCGGCTACAGTTGCGGCTAAGCCGCGACAGAGGACTCGTTGATGACTGTGCAGGAACAATCGAGAGAATTGTGGGAGCAGCTGGAAGCGCTAATCGCCAGTGGTGATGTCAGCGCTGCTGAACTGCTGCTCAGCTCTATCAGTGCCTCCGAGAAGACGCGGATTTTGCACCGTCTGAATGAACAGGCGAACCATCAACTGGTGGAGCTTCTGACACCACTCTCCGCTGCGGAATTGGTTGAGGACTTGCCAGACGAGCAGGCCGCAGGCCTGCTGGATGACCTGGCGCCCGGCGATGCTGCGGCAATTCTGGACATTATGAACAGCGCTGATCAGGCCGATGTGCTGAGTCATCTGGACGAGGCTGAGGCGGAAGAAATCCTGGCACACATGATCCCGGAAGAGGCCGAGGATGCACGACGCCTGCTCCAGCATGATGAAGATTCGGCAGGTGGAATGATGGTCACCGAGTTCTTTGGTTACCCGGAGACGATGACCGTGGGCGCCGTATTCAAAGATTTGCGGGCTCGTAGAGACTACTACTCAAACTACCAGGTGGTCTACCTGTATACGGTGGATGAAGAAGGCCGGCTTTCTGGCGTCGTGCGCGTGCGCGAGGTTTTATTGGCGGAACTGGGTATGAAGCTTGCTGTCCTGACCAGGCGTAAACCTGTGCGGCTAATGGCGTCTGCGAATCTGGAGGAAATGAGCCGCGCCTTCGACACGCATGCGTTTCAGGCAATCCCCGTCGTCGATATTGCTGGCAAGCTGATCGGCGCTGTAGAAAGGCGGTCAGTCCTGGAGGCCGTGGATGAAATCGCAGACCGACGCCTGCTCCTGTTCAGCGGCATTCTCGGAGGCGAAGAAGTTCGCAGTATGCCGTTCGCCGCGCGGACTGGGCGAAGACTCCCGTGGCTCTGCATCAACATTGGGCTAAACATCCTTTCGGCCAGCGTCATCGCGATGTTTCAAGAGACTCTAAACGAAGTCATCATTCTTGCGGTCTTCCTGCCGATCATTTCGGACATGAGTGGCTGCTCAGGCAATCAAGCCGTCGCCGTCAGTATTCGTGAGCTCGCCCATGGACTCCTGATGCCGCGTGAGATCATGCGCGTGGTGATCAAGGAGGGCCAGGTCGGACTCTGCAATGGCCTGCTCCTTGGAACAATCATCGGCTGCTTTGCCGCGGTCTGGAAGGACGACGTCACGCTTGGCCTAGTCTTGGGCGGAGCATTTAGCATAAACTGCCTGTTCGCGGTATGCCTGGGCGGCTGCATCCCGATGGTCCTGAAACGAGTTGGCGTAGATGCTGCGCTGGCCTCGTCGCCCTTACTGACAACCCTCACCGATATGGTAGGATTCTTCCTTGTGCTGGGCAGCGCCTCCCTCTACCTGATCTGAGCTGCTACGAAATGGATGTGAGTCACGTCATATCTGAATCTAAAATCCTCGCCATCCACTACTTGAATCTACTGAGCGAACGCGTATCTTTTGAGTTTCTATTAGGAAAGAATCGGGTGGATGAGTGAAGGCTTTACTAGCGATTTTCATACTTTTCGGCACTGCGGGTGTAGCATTAGCAGACGACTTCGATGATTTCGGGGAAGAGTTCGGCCCTATCAAGCGGGTCTGGGATCCCCTCCAGGGGGTCAATCGGGTGATGTTCACGCTGAACGACGGCCTGTACCGCGTTATTCTGACGCCGGCTTCGCACGGCTACAAAGTTTTAGTCCCTGAGTCAGCTCGCACCGGCGTCGGCCGTATGTTTGCCAACATTGCCTATCCAAAACGGCTGGTCAGCAATCTTCTGCAGGGCCGTCTTGGTCCCGCAGGGATTGAGACGCGGCGCTTCTTCCTGAACTCCACGGTCGGCCTCTTGGGGTTCAAAGACGTCGCCCGCGAGAGGTACGACCTCTACCCTTACGACGAGGACTTGGGCCAAGTTCTCGGCGCGGCGGGCATGGGTGAAATCTTTCCGGTCACGTTACCCGTTCTGGGCCCAATGAATCTCCGAGACACGATCGGCTGGATTGGGGATGGATTTTTGGATCCCACTTCCTATGTGGAACCTTGGCGTGCGGCCTTTGGTCTGAAGCTCTACGATAAGGTCAATTACGTTTCATTGCACAACGGCGAGTACGAGTCGGTCGTGGACGCAGCCGTTGATCCATACCTGTTTCTACGCGATGCAAGTTCTCAGCTTCGCGACAGGAAAATTAAGGAGTAATCGTGCGCACCATTCCATTTCGCATTATCTTCCTAGCGCTGCTGAGCGCCCCCTTTCTGCAAGCCGACCAGAGCGATGCCGGAGCTTTTGTTAAGCATACGATTGATTCGATTTTTAAGGTACTGGCCGACGAATCGAAATCTGACGTAGACCAAAATCAGGCAGTGCTTGAACTGGTCGACCCTGCGTTCGACTTTACGTTGATGGGCAAGCTGACCCTAGGAAAGGCGAACTGGGGCAAACTGTCGGAGGAACAGCGCACGGAGTTCTCTGATCTGTTCTATCAGCAATTGCGCAAGGCTTACGTCGATAAGATTAGCGCTTATAAAGACAAAACGGTTGAGTTCGGCGAGGCTAAGGTCAAGAAGTCCAAGGCCACCGTCGCTACGACTGTTGTCATGGCGGACGAGAACTTGGACGTTGTCTACAAACTCGCAAAGCGCAGCGCAGGCTGGCGCATCTATGATGTGGAGGTCCAGAGCATCAGCATTATTCGTTCTTACGGTGCGCAGTACGACGAGGTGCTACACAAGGATGGCCCGGATGGCCTGCTCACCAAGATGCGTGAGTCCCTAGCTGAAAATGCCGAAGAGGACACCAACGCACCTGCTGCGGCCGACAATGAGCCAGCCTCGGCTGTCGAACAAAAAAGCGCGAACTAAATCGCAAACCTGCACGCCGATCTCGGAGTAATTTTCGGGGTTATCATCGCTGCATTCCTGGAGAGTCTTCATGGGGCCTAAATTGACTGGTCTCTACGACCGTACTATTCTCGCCCATCCGCGCCTCACCTTATTTCTCTTGGCACTCGTGGTCGCGGCAATCGGCTATAACGCCAAGAATTTCCGGCTCGATGCCTCAGAGGATACCCTTATCCTTGAGGGCGACGAGGACCTGCGCTATTTTCGCTCTATTAGCGAAGACTACAACACGCCCACCTTTCTCGTCGTAACGGTTCAGACCGAGGAAGATATCTTCTCCCCAGCTAGCCTCGGCATGCTTCGTGAGTTGCGCGATCGTCTGGACAACCTAGAGGGTGCGGAAGACGTGGTCTCGATTCTTGACGTCCCGCTGCTGCGCAGCCCGCCGGTTCCGCTGGGGGAACTTCGCCAGAACACAAAGACACTGCGAGAGGAGCGGACGGATCCTGCTCTGGCCAAAGTTGAGCTTATGAGCAGTCCGGTGTTCTCAGAGATGCTTCTGAGCTTGGACGGGCGCACCACAGCCATCCAGGTGAACTTCCCATTCGACCAAGTGCTTGCTGACGCCGTGAACGCTCGGACAGATCTGCGAGAGAAACGCTTGGACAAGGTCATCACCACAGAGGAAGCAGAAGAACTTGCTAAACTCGAAACAGAGATCAATAGCATGCGCGTGGCGACCAACGCCAAGCAAAGCCGCCAAGTCGCATCGGTCCGCAGCATTATCGCAGAGTTTCAGGATCGCGCCCAGCTCAATCTTGGCGGCGTACCAATGGTCTCTAACGACATGCTGTCCTACATCCGCAGCGACCTCAAAGTTTTTGGTGCAGGCATGGTCATCTTCTTGATCGGCATGCTCACGTTTTTCTTTGGCCATGTGCGCTGGGTGGTCCTGCCAATGCTCAGTTGCGGCTGCTCACTGCTGGTAATGCTTGGCATTGTCGGGCTCATGGATTGGCCCG
>DMTJ01000325.1 GCA_003477185.1 Lentisphaeria bacterium | reverse complement strand
CAAGGTGCCCACACCTCAGGACATCAAGAAAAAACTGGATGAATATGTGGTCGGTCAGGATGCGGTGAAACGTGTTCTAGCGGTCGCGGTTCACAACCACTACAAGCGCCTGAAGATTAAGGACGAGGACGTGGCTGGGAACGAAGAAGTGGAGATCGAGAAAAGCAACGTGATGCTAATCGGCCCGACAGGCTGCGGCAAGACGTTGCTGGCTCGGGTCTTGGCACGTATGTTGGATGTGCCCCTGGCGATTACCGATGCGACCACTCTTACGGAAGCTGGCTACGTGGGCGAGGACGTGGAGAACATCGTGCTACGCCTCGTTCAGGCAGCAGACTACGACATCGAACGCGCCCAGATCGGCATTATCTACGTGGACGAGATCGACAAGATCGCCCGCAAGACGGAGAATGTCAGCATTACCCGTGACGTCTCCGGCGAGGGAGTCCAACAGGCATTGCTCAAGATTATCGAAGGCACAGTTGCGAATATTCCGCCCAAAGGGGGCAGAAAGCATCCGCATCAGGAATATCTCCAGGTGGACACTTCCAATATTCTGTTCATCTGTTCCGGAGCTTTCGTGGGCATGGAGAAAGTCATTCGCCGTCGCCTCGGCAAGCGAATCCTGGGGTTTCAGAGTGCCGTCCAAGACGGCCAAAAGCGCGTGCAGCAGTATGGCGAGGACGACCTGAACATCCTGCGCGAAGGGCAGCCTGAGGATCTAGTTAAGTACGGCCTGATTCCAGAGTTCATCGGGAGACTGCCGGTAATCGGCGTCTTGGAGCAACTAGATGAAGGTGACTTAGTTACAGTTCTGAGCAAGACTCGCAACTGCCTGGTCAAACAGTACCAGAAGCTTTTCATGGTAGACGGCGTCGCACTGTCATTTACTGACGGTGCACTCCGAGCAGTGGCCAAGGCGGCCAAGGAACGTGGCACAGGCGCGCGCGGGCTTCGCTCGATCTTGGAGAACGTCATGGTCGATATCATGTTCGAACTGCCGTCTTTGCGTAACGTGGAGTCCTGCCGGATCACGAAAGAAGTCATTGACGGCCGTGGAAAACCATCTTTGACATTGACTGAATCAGTGGACAGCGTGGCATGAAAGTATACCAATTGCTGATGCTAACAGGGCTAACGGCTTCGCTCGTCAACGCAGACATTTCCAGCTATACCGATGGCATCCTGGCCAAGGTAAACAGCGAAATCATTACCGTCTATGATGTGGCTAAGGCAACCCAGCCGGAGGAGCAGCGGCTGCGGCAGTATTTCGCGGTTAACTTCCCGAAGAACAACGGCGACGCTCAGGCGAAGTTTCAAGAGGAACTGACGAAACTTAGAGTGAAAGCCGCGAACGAAATGATCGATCACATGGTCGTGTTTGCTGAGTTTAAGCGCAAGGGGTTTCGGCTTCCTCCACGCGTGATAGAGAAGCGACTGGATGAAATTGTGAACCGTAACGGCGGGGACTGGGAGCGCTTTCGCGCCACTCTTCAGGACCAAGGACAGTCGCTCGATGACTTTCGTGAGACCGTGGAGAAGCGCATGGCTGTCGAGGTGTTGCTGAGCCAAGAGGTGGACTCGTTGGTCCAAGTCGCTCCGATTGAAATCGAGCAATGGTACCAGGAGCATCGCAGCGATTATTCTTCGCCGCCGGAGATTCGGCTACAAGCATTGATCATTAAACGTGGCGGCGGAAGCGAAGGCGATTTTGATGCCCGAATTCAGCAGACCGCCTCCCTAGTGCGGACGGAGACTGACTTTTCGAAGCTGGTGCGCGAGCATTCTGAGCATTTCAGCGCCGAGAATGACGGCGACATGGGCTGGATGAAGGTCAGTGACCTGAGCTCAGAAATCTCTGATATGATCAGTGAATACACCAAGGGACACGTCGCGGGGCCGGTGCGGCTGAACGATGATGTCTGGTTCGTGCATTTGGCCGATGTCAGAGCCGCCGTGCACCGGAGTTTCGAGGAGGTGCGGGACAGTATCGAGCAGCAGCTATACAGCCAGGAACGCACCACCCGGTATGCCTCCTTCATCAAAAAGTTGCGGAATCAGTGCTTTATTCGCACCTACTTTGAACAGTAGAGGCAGCGAGTCACCCGGTGACCAAAAGTGAGCTGATCCCCCTGCTGAACGCGATCGATGTCCGACCGAGCAAGAGGCTTGGCCAGAACTTCCTGATCGACCCGAACCTGACGCGCTGGATCGCCCAAGCGCCGCAGATTTCCGCAGTTACGCCAGTGCTCGAAGTGGGCCCCGGCACGGGTGCTCTGACGCACGAATTACTGGAAGCTGGCCATCGAGTGACGGCAATCGAATTTGATCGCCGCCTCGCAGAATTTCTGCGGGAACGCTTCGAGCACAACCCCGCCTTTGAACTGATTGAGGGTGATATCTGCCGGGTGAATTTAGCCGCGGCGATCCCAAAGGACTGTTGGTGCATCGCCAACCTTCCGTATTCCGTAAGTGGGCCTGCAATTGCGCGGTTTCTGGAGTTCTCCGAACGGTTGTTGGGAATGCAGTTTTTACTGCAGCGCGAAATGGCCGAACGTCTGTGTGCGCCTTCGGGAAACAAAAGCTACGGCACCCTCAGTGTCCGTACGCAGATCGCCTATGACGTAAAGCTGCTACGCAAAGTTTCTCCATCTGTTTTTTGGCCCCCACCAGCGGTCGACTCTGCAATCGTGCAACTCCGCCGCAAGGTAGACGTTCCGTCTCGACACGAGCTCGCCTCCCTGAAGGCGCTACTCTCACCCGGCTTTAGCCAACGTCGGAAGCGCCTACTGCCGCTATTGAGGGCTACACTCCCCGATGCAGAAGAAGCGTTTAAAGCGCTTGAAATTCCTAGAGACTCTCGTGCAGAGCATTTGTCAATTGGACAATGGCATTCCTTGGCACAGTGGAAAATTCATATCTAGATCGTTAACAACACGTTACGCATCCGGCTGCCAAGAAATTCCTTGTAAGCGAAGAGGATGTGTCTATAGTCGCCACCGCAAAGGGATGTTCCCAAGACTGGAGTGCGCACGTACCGGAGTGCTTCGTGGCCGAATCAACGATCGAAACAGTAGATGATACCATCTTCCCGAAGGCACAGAGCGGCTCATTCCGCCGTGCCCTTCTCCACTCCCGGCATGGGACCCGGTGGCAGATTTGGGACTTTTTGATCGGCTTCATCTCTTTCTTCCTTTCTTTCCAGATGAGCCCGTACTTCCAGCCCAAAAGCGAATTGGGCGGCCAGGTTAGTTTCTTTCTTGGACGGATTCTCGGTGTTGACAGCGGCACGTTGCTCAATCAGCCGCAGTGGTATTATTATTTCTTGGTCGGCGGCCTTTATGGTGGAATCCTGATGATTTCCTCACGCATGTGCGGCGTCCCGATGCCGGAACGCCGGGCAAGCAACTATGAATTGGTATCGACGTCGGCACTGGCAGTCGCGGTGTCATTCGTGCTGTTCATGACCATCGCTGGCTTGGTGATGCTCAACCCATACGGCCGGTTCATTATCATTGGCACCGTGACCATTTCTTATGTCGGCATCCTCGGGCCACGCCACCTGCTCCAAACCCTGATTCAGATGCAGCCGATTCACGTAATTCTCTACGGTGCAGGCCAGGCCGGGCAGGAGTGCATGAAGCGTGTCAACTACTCTCCGGTCTTCAAACTTCAGGGCTACCTCGACCAAGACGGTGACTTGTACGATAGTACTCAGCACGGCGCGCCAGTAGTCGGCTCGATCGAAGACTTTCTTGCGGGCAAGCTTGACGTGCCTTGTGATGTGGTCGTGATCTGCGTCGCCCAAAATTTGAATCGTCAAAACGCGGTGCGTTTGCAGCAACTGCCCCTGCATGGCGTAGAGATTCTGAATATGGGAGCGTTCATCGAGTTCTACTTCAAGGAAATCACCTTGGAATACAACTGTCCGTATTGGATGGCTTCGGCACGTTCGCTTCCGGGAAACCCATCGATCTTCGCCGCCAAGAGAATTCTGGACGTCACGGGGGCGGTCATTGGCCTCATACTTACGCTTCCACTCTGGCCACTGGTGGCGCTCGCCATACGCCTGGATAGCCCAGGGGCCGTGATATTCAAGCAACGGCGCGTGGGCCGCTGGGGCAAGTGTTTCAACATCCTAAAGTTTCGAACAATGCGAAATGATGCCGAAAAGAACGGTGCGCAGTGGGCGGTTCAGAATGATCCCCGCGTCACGCGTTTGGGTAAGTTTCTTCGCGTCAGCCGGTTGGACGAAATCCCCCAGCTTTGGAACGTTTTTGTCGGAGATATGTCCTTGGTGGGCCCGCGGCCGGAGCGGCCGGAATTTGTCACGGAACTGGCAAAGGAAATGCCGTTGTACAACCAGCGCCACTTGGTTCCTCCTGGGCTCACGGGCTGGGGCCAGATTCGCTACCGGTACGGAGCATCCACAGAGGACGCGAAACGCAAGCTCGAGCACGAGCTGTACTACATTCGCCATCTCTCTCTAAAATTCGATCTTGAGATCATTCTCAAGACCATTCCAATGCTGGCAAAAGGCAGCCGCTAGCCCCCGCCTCGGGCACTTAAAAATCAGCTACCCGAGTCCCCCAGCACGCGTCGGCGTAGCTTTCGGCAGGTCGGCGGGGTTGCGAGCAGCACGATAATCAGCACCTCGCTTAGACCAATGATAAGGTGGCTCCAGCCAAGCTCTCCGTTCAGCATCAGGCCACGGGTTAGCTCGGACATGTGAAACACGGGATTCAATTGGACCAGGAGATCCAACCACGGATTCCCCTGTGGAATCGGGAAGTACGTGTTGCTGGTAAATGCCATGGGCATGCCGATCAGAAACACCGGCAAGTTCATATGATCAATGCTTGGCATCCAGGCTGTAAATGCCAGGCCCGCCGCAGCAAAGCCAACACCGAAAAGAAAGCAGAAAGGGAGCGACGCGATCAGGCCCCACACAGTGATGTCTATGAGTGGCGTGAAGTTGAACAGAATAATGACTACAGCGACAATCGAGGCATACACCGCGGCCAGAACTGTAGCCCAAATGATCTCCCCCCAGATGACATGCGGCAACTCGACCTGCGTGGTAAGCTGGCCTTCCCACGTGCGCTGGTAATGCATGCGGATAAAGGCGCCGTACAGCGTCTGGAAG
>DMTJ01000106.1 GCA_003477185.1 Lentisphaeria bacterium | reverse complement strand
CAAGCATCAGCGACATATTCAACTGGCTGTTGGCACCCTTTTGGGCAGTGTTTACTGTGCGCTTGGTCTGCGGTTTCGGGGTCTTGGTCTGCCTGGTTCTGCCACTTGCGGCTACTTGCAGGGCGGAGATGAGTGCGCCCCAGCTTTCATAGCGGTCGTCGCGATCCTTGGCAAGCATGCGATCTACAAGGGCGGAAACTTGGGGCGAAACGCGGCTGGTTCTTTCAATGAGCGGCTGTGGCTCTTCGTCCATGTGCTTCTGCATGAGCAGAAGGGGAGCTTGCTCGACGAAGGGCAGTTCGCCAACGAGGCATTCGTATAGAACGACGCCGAGCGAGTAGAGGTCACTGCGGAAGTCCAGATCATCCGGGGTCCGAATTTGCTCTGGGCTCATATACTCGGGAGTGCCGATAGTGAAGCCCACTCCGGTTAGGCCCATGGACTGGCTCTCTGAGGACTTGGCGATGGCAAATCCGCCAAGCCTAGCCTGCCCGTCTGCGGTGATGTAGATATTCTGAGGCTTGATGTCCCGGTGAAGAATTTTTCCCTCCGACCAGGTGTATTCGAGAGCGCCCGCGATGCTCTCCATGAAACCGAGCGCTTGCGCAGGCTCGAGTGCCTTGTGCTGGGCGAGGTACTCATTCAAGCTCACCATGCCATGTTCATAGGCGGTGACGAGGAAATAGGTGTCTGTGTCTTGGCCGGCTTCAATGGCCGCAAGCAGGCTGGGGTGACGTAGGGAGCTGAGGATCTCAACTTCCTGTAGAAAACGCGTCACGGTTTCTTCGTCGCTGGTCATGCTGCCAGCGAGAATCTCGACCGTAACTGGCTCGCCACCGTCTCGAGTGCCAAGATAGATCTCCCCGAGGTGAGAATTCCCGATCTTTTCCTCGAGACGATAAGTGCCTTTTATCATGACTCCTGGGCCGATATTTTCAGGCATCTGTATGGTTTTCCCACAGCTTTTGCATGTTAGCAGTCTCCCGCGGAGCCCCGTAATTGTCGCATCGACTACAGCACCGCAAGTGGGGCAATTCAGAGGTATCTTCATAGAAGCGTCCTGACGTCCTGTTGTTACTCCCTTGGATGCCGCGAATTTCAACTATAACCGGGACACGCTGGCGGGCAACCGGCGACGCCGATTTTCAACCGCCGCCTTCTGCCCAGTTAGTGGAGCCATCGCGATGGAGCACGGTTACGAGGCGGGATCGGATGCTCTTGCCCTTGGCATAGAGGTCTAGGTCGCGGAGGAGTTCGCTAGCTGTGGCATAGCGCTCGTCCGCTCGCTTCTTAAGCAATCTTGCTAGCGCGTACTCCAGGATGTCCGGTAGATCGGGGACAAATTCGCGAGGAGACTTGGGGAGTTCATGGAGAATGGCGGTGCTGTAATCGATAAGCCCGTCGCATTGAAACGGGCGTTCCCCACAGATCATCTCATAGGCCATGACGCCCAACGAAAACAAGTCTGCCTGTGCCCCAATATTTGCGGAGGCGAACTGTTCCGGCGCCATGTAGGGCAGGGTACCCATGAGATGGGAGGTCTGCGTCAGTTCCGATTCGGGCAGTTTGGCGATCCCAAAGTCTGTGACCTTGGCGTTGTTCTCATTTTCGATCATGATGTTTTCGGGTTTTATATCACGGTGGAAGATGCCGGCCTCATGAATGGCTTTGAGCGCACTTGCGAGCTGGCGGAGCAGGCACACAGATTCTTCCAGGCGTATTTTTCGCTTGGCCAACAGTTGCTTTAAGGATTGGCCATTGATGCGCTCCATGACGATGTACGGGACACGTTCGTCTTCGGCGATTCCGTAGTCCACGATACTCACGACGTGTGAGCTCTTGACGCGGCTCGCCGCTTCTGCCTCGCGCATGAATCTTTGGGTGAGTTGATCGGTCAGGCTGTCGGGGAGCCTATTGCGTAGGACTTTGAGGGCAAATTTGCGTTTGACGCCTTTGCAGTCGCGTTCGGCGAGGTAGACGGTGCCAATGCTCCCGCGACCAAGCGTGCGGAGGAGGCTGTAGCCAGCCAGGACTTTAGTGGGCCTGTCGACGATGATCGTGGCAGTGTTGGTGAGTTTGCGCTCGAGGGACTCATTCTCTCGCTTGAGCATCTGGTGTCCGCGGTAGAGGTCTAGAAAAATGCGAACTTTTGAGAGAAGGGCGGCTTCGTTGATCGGCTTGAGGATGTAATCGACCGCGCCGCTCGCGTAGCCCCGGCACTCATCTTCCGTGGTCTGCGAGTTTGCCGTCAGGAAAATAATCGGCGTCACTGAGGTCGATTCAGCCATCCGCAGGTATTGGGCTACTTCGAAGCCGTCCATTTCGGGCATTTGCACATCCATGAGGATCAGCGCGAACTCGTGATTCAGCGTTGCGGTCAGCGCTTCGTTGCCTGAATTAGCCTGCACCACTTCAGCCCCCAGGGATGCAAGCAGGTGCTCGAGAGCAAACAGATTCTCTGGGCGATCGTCAACGAGAAGTATCTTCGGAGGCTGTGAGAAGGGCATAATTCTACGTAATGGGGCCTATTTTCAGTACTCGGGTGAATATATCAGCGAATGTTGGAAACTTGCAACTGGTTACGTTGAATCGTCGAGATGGCTGTACACCTTGGCGAATTGCGCTACTGATTCGCGAGTTGGACAAAATTCCGCAAAGCCTATGATAGGTACATGATAAAACGAACTGCAGTCTTACACGAGAAGTATATGCTTTCCGGCGGCCTGGCTGATATCAGCTCAGGGCGTTTGGTCGATGGCACGCCCGTGGTTGTCCGAAGCCTGCAAAGGCAGCACCGTTGGAAATCGCGTGTTCGCAAGCGGTTCGTGAGCGGGATCAAGGCCCGCGCTTCGTTGCCATCTCATCCGAATGTGATCCCGTCGCTATCGTACGCAGTGGGGCTGAATCCGTATGAGATTCTCCCCGAGATTGAGGGCTGCACGCTGTTGGATTGGCGCAATAGAAACGGTGACTTGCTGTCAAAATATGCGCCTACGATGTTGATTCAGATCGCGGAAGCGCTCGACCATGTACACCGCAACGGCTACCTGCATCTGGACATGAAGCCAGAGAACATTCTCGTGAGTTCGGTAGGGGATCATCTCCGCTGCCACCTGACCGACTTCGACCTGGTCCTAGACTCCAGCAAGATCTGGCATGACAAAAAACTGCGCTTTGGCACATTTTCTTACATGGCTCCAGAGCATTTGCAGGACGGTACGATTTCCTTGCGCAGCGACGTTTTTAGCTACGGGGTTGTCGCGTACTTGCTGTGCTGTGGCCAATTGCCCTTTCCGGGGAACACGCCCTCGGCGTCTCGAGAGAGCAAGCTCAGCGGCAACTTCAAGCCCGAGCCGATTGGCGCGCTGTGTAAATGGCTGCCGCCGGCAGTGGCCGAGTTTATCATGCGCTGTCTCTCTTGTGATCCCGAGTTGCGCCCGGGATTTATCGGCATCGCGATCCGGGATCTCAAGAAAGTCTACTAGACTTTCGTGTGTCTGCAGGCTGAAATCCCTGCGTAAATCGCACACAGCGCTCGTTTAGGATAGAGTCTCGTGATACGGTGCGATTGCCAGGTGCCGGTATTTGTGATAGATTACACGTTCCTGTCGCGCTGCGCAATGCGGGGGTGGCAGGCTGAATCATGGCAAGTGGGCAATGGAAGGTTTCTGGAAATTATACGCCATCGTAGGGCTGCTGGGCGGTGTACCTCTTTCTCTCTGGGGGTACCGTTTCTTTCGCGTGATCTTGGGACCGGTGGGGTTTTTTGCTGGTTTTTTGCTCGGAAGTTGGGGCGGTACGTTGCTGAATCTGAGTGGCTGGGCAGCACTCCTGATGGGGCTGGTCTTGGGGACCGCTGGCGGGCTAATGTCTGTCGCCACAGCAGCAATGGTGATCTATCTATTTGGCGCCCAGGTGGGAGGCATGATCGTGGGACTCCCAGCCTTGGTGGCGATTAAGCTGTTCGATTTGTCCCTTCCGTTTCAAGTGATGGCCGGGTTGGCCACGTTCGCTGCGGCACTGGCAGGCGGGATGTACGCGTGGCATTTTAAGCGTATGGTCGTGATTCTTTGGTCTAGTGTGGTTGGGGCGCTGTGTGTATGGTTTGGGCTTTTCGCTGCTGCCGCAAACGGGGCCGGTGGCGTAGGGAGTTTCGGTCACATTTTCAACCTTTCGATCACGTTGGGCACGACCTCTGTGTTGATCAACTTGGTTTGCGTGGTGTTGCTGATTGATTCTATTCTGTACCAGCGCAAGGACTCCAGCGGATTGCCCGACCTGATGCTAAGGAACCCATTGGAGCGGCGTGGGAAGCGCTCTGTGGGCACCGGGACTGCCCACTCTGGGCACTCCGCTTCCCGTCGTCGCAGCGGCCGCCGTCGCTGATCAATGCAGCTCGAGCACGAGCTACCCTACACAGGACTTCTCGCGGTGGATCTTGGCATGCGAACCGGTGTCGCCTGTTTTGATGGGCATGGGGAGTTATGCTGGTATCAATCTCGCTCGCTGCACAAGCGTTCCGTGCTGAAGACCATGGTTCACCGTTGGCTGGCGACTCCCGGTCTTTCGCACGTGGCCGTCGAAGGGGGTGGCGACCTAGCCACAGTTTGGGAACGCGAAGCACGCCGGCGTCAGCAGGCTTACTTGCAGTTTTCAGCTGAGGATTGGCGCGCGGACCTGATTCTGCCTCGTGATCGGAGAAGCGGAACCGATGCCAAGCATCAGGCTGAGCGGCTGGCGCTGCGTGTGATCGGTGAATCAAAGGCTCCGGCGCCAACGGGAAAAATTGGCGATGATGTGGCTGAAGCAATTCTGGCTGGCATCTGGTGGCTGCGCCACCGTAACAAGTCGCTATGAGCGGGGATAATCTACCGTACCTCCTGCGGCTTTTGGACG
>DMTJ01000340.1 GCA_003477185.1 Lentisphaeria bacterium | reverse complement strand
CGTTCAGGTAGTCGAGGCACCGTTGCGCAATTCTGCTGAAGGTCGGCCCGCAAACTGTGCCGCCATAATAACTGCGCTTGGTCGGCTCATCTGCAGCAACCAGCAGTACAAACTTTGGCTTGTGCGCAGGAACGAAACCAACAAACGACACATAATACTGCGAATCACTATAAGCGCCATTAACCCACTTCTGAGCCGTGCCGGTCTTTCCGGCTACGGCGAAACCAGGCACTTGCGCCAATTTGGCCGTGCCATCGGAAACCACAAGCTTCATCGCTTCTACCATCTTGTGCGCAGCCTCCGGACGCACCGCGCGCTGCCTCTCCAGCTGTGGAAACTTGGTGGTGATGCCCGTTCGCGGATCCACGATGCGCTCCACCAGGCGCAGCTGCATGATCACCCCGCTATTGGCAAGTCCGCAGTATGCTTGCACCATCTGCATGGGCGTAGCCGAAATCCCCTGCCCCATCGGAAATCTTGTAATGCTGTATCGATCCCAGCGGTGAAGCTGACGCAGCTTACCGGTTTGCTCAAACAGCCTGGAGAGCTCAGTGCGCTCGCCAAATCCGAACCGCCGCAGCGTCTGATAAAGACCAGATGTGCCCATTGCAAACGCAACCTGCGCCGTTCCGATATTGCTGGAGTGTTGGATGATCTCAGCCACAGTCAGCTCATCATAATCATGGGTGTCGCGCAGCCGATACTCCCCCCAGTAGCCATTGTGACAATCCACGAGTGTATCCAAATCCACTACGCCGAAATCAAGCGCTCCGGCAAGTGATACGCATTTCATCGTAGATCCCGGATCATAGGCATCTTCAAGCAAGCGATTCGGAAACAGCGACGCATCACTGCGCACATTCGCATCGTAAGCAGGCAGCTGGGACATCGCCATGATCGCGCCGCTACTCGGCTCAACCATAATCGCGTAGGCGTGCTTGGGCGCAAACTTCTCAGCAAGCTCAACCAGCTCAGCGTCCACAATCGCCTGAACGGCCTCGTCGATCGTCAGATAAATTGATGCCCCGTCGAGCTCCTTCAAGTCTGGGACTGCGTCGCGCATCACGGGGCGCCCTTTGGCGGTCTTCTCGTAGAACTGCGTGTCGCTCGCTGGCATTAATTCATCCTGAAATGCCCTCTCGATACCATGCTGCCCGACACCTTCAGCGTTGATGAAGCCAAGCGTATTCGCCAACATCTTTCCCTTCGGATAGTAGCGACTGATCCGTTCCTCGAAAACAATCCCGCCCCAGCCGTTCATCTCGGACATCGCCTTCACTTGCTGCGCCAGAGCAACGTCCGCGCCGATCATTACCGAGATTCGCCCGATCGACTCTATCTCGCGATTGGTCTTGGCCAGCTCCCGTCGATCTAGGACCGCCTGAATCCTGCGGTCCAACCGTTGCGCATTCGCACCAAGCATGTAGGCAAGCCCGTCGACCATCTCGTCACGAATGTCTTCTTTGGTCGTCTTGCGAAGCATCTTGTGCGGTTGCACAAAGATATCCTGCGTCGTCTGGTTTCCCGCTAGGAGATTGAACGCCGTGTCACTACCCTGCAGGTAGATGCGCCCACGCTGACCAGTCCGGCTCAATTTCCCCATATAGCGAGCCTGCGCCTGTCCCAAATAGGTCGAATGCTTCTTAATCTGGACGTGGAACGCGAACCCTGAAACTCCGCACGCTCCCAAGATCATGCAGGCAAACACCATCGCGCCCCGGCAGTTTGTTTCCGTTCGGCGGTCCCCGGCGCCAGACCGTCGTGGCTTAGACTTAGCCATCCCCCGCCCTCACATCATTACTTTGCATTCGCGACTGTCGGCTGCTCAATATAGAAAAAGGACACCCGAACATTCGACCCATCAGGCGGAATCATCCCAATCTCCCGAGCCCGCACCGTGATATCCTCCTTCATACACATCTCAGAGTACTGATTAGAAAGGTTTGCCGTCAGCTTCTTCTCATCTTCCAGCGTGAGTTGCAATTGCTGCCGCTGGGAGTTCATCTTCGTCGCCTGAGCCTCCAGATAAATCCGCCCGCAGAAACACACTCCTGCAAAAAGAACAGACCCAATCAGATAGCCCCAGAATCCGCCCTGCTTCTTCGGTTGCCTGCGTCCGTTCGGACGCCGTACTACATCACCAGCCATCTTACACCTCCTTTAATTCACACTTCTCAGCTGCCCGCAATCGTGCACAAGAGGCACGGCGGTTTCGGTCACGTTCTTCTTCTGATGAGCGCACCACCTTTCGAGTCAGAATGCGCAACTCCTGCTGCTTCCCGCAGGCACAGAGCGGCATTCGCGGCGGACAGATGCAGGTCGCTGCGGCCGCCCGCAGCGTATCCTTAACGATCTTGTCCTCGAGCGAGTGAAAGCTAATCACAACCAGCCGCCCGCCGGGGTTAAGCAGCGGAATCACCACATCGCTCATCGTCTCCTGCAACGCCTCTAGCTCGTTATTCACCATGATCCGCAAGGCCTGAAAGCAACGCACAACCGCAGGACAGCGCTTCGGCTGCGCCCAATTCACCGAGTCTCGGATGCATGCCGCCAGCTCACCAGTGCGCTCCCATGGCAGCTGCTCTGCGCGCTTAGCGATCGCCTGCGCGATCCGCCAGGCTTGCGGCTCGTCTGCATACTCGCGAAACACC
>DMTJ01000546.1 GCA_003477185.1 Lentisphaeria bacterium | reverse complement strand
CCCAATTCCCAGGCTTTCGCTCGTGATCAGATGCGTTGCCGCGCCCTGATAGTGGCCGTTGACGACGTCGGGCAGGTACTGCACGAGTCTGGCGTGATTCATGTCACCGATAATTAGATTTCCCGAACTTGCCGCAGATGATGAACCAAACTCCCGTCGGTACGGCAGCATTTGCGTGAGCGAATTGGCACACTCGCCCTGTGGCATCAGAGCGGCTGACTTGACGCGCCGTCTTTGCAGCTCTTGGAGCGGTAGCTCCACGGGCGTTACGGTTGGCGGCCTTTTGTCCCAGAGCAACGAAGCCGCATGACCATGGAATCTGCCGGGCTGAATGCGATGCAGTTTTGATGCGCCCACCCAGTCGCCTTGATTATCGGAAACCCACAGCTGATCATCAGCATCCATATAGAGACCATTGGGGGTGCGTAGACCGGTTGCGTAGACGGTCGCCTTGCGTGCCCCCGGCTGAATTTGCAGCACGCAACCGCGATAAGGGACGCGGGCATACATTCTTGGGACAGCCTTCTTCTTTTCCGTCCACGATCCGTGTTCTCCTCCGTATAGAAATTTGTCGTGGGTGAGCCCCCCGGTGTCATTCCATGGACCGCGGATCTCTTCGCGCACGCCCGAACCGTTTGAGGCAGTCCCCAAGCTAACGTAGACGTTCTTCTTGGAATCCTTGACGAGTCCAAAGGTGAACTCGTGATAGTTACCGGATACCCCCCAGTCGTTGCAGATGACTTCATAGAAATCCGCCGTCCCATCTCCATCCTTGTCGTGCAGGCGCGTCAGCTCAGCCCGTTGAACGACCAGTATCGTCCCACCGTCCTCGGCGTAAATGCCCAAGGGCTCGTGCAAGCCCGATGCAAACAGCTTCCAGCTCTCTGCCTCCGGGTTGTAAAACATGATTTCGCCGCGATGAAAGCAGGCGGCAATCCGGCCATCTTTGGTGAACGCCAGGCCACCAACCTGAGTGTCGACCATTCTAGGGCTGGGAACACTGGCGATTTTATAGTGGTCTTCCCACGAGAATGCAGCGGCAGCAACTTGCTGGGCAAGGGCCGAAAAAGAAGAGGCGGCCAGTAGCATCGAGATAATGATCTTTTTGATTGTGGTGGTCATTTTTTGGCGGTGTAGCTAATCGAAATGGCCTTGTCGGATTTCGTGACTTCCGTTGTCAGACGGTCGTCCGGTGGAGGCGGGATTTCGTAGTCAGGCAGTTGCGGCGTTGCCTTGAAGCTGCGAACGATCGACTGCCGTTCGACATCAACCGAAATGGTTTCCGTGACCTCCGATTCACCGAGCTGATAGACAAAGCTCGGATATCCCTCCTTGGATATGTGATATCCCTTGTACTGAACGTCGCCCGCAGCAGTGAAGATTGATTGGGACTCGCGATAGATGATCTCCCCGACGAGAGCTAGCGAATTTCCATTACTCCTGAGATAGGCATAGTTGTCGGGCTCGCCCGTGGAGATGTATCGCAGGCGACATTGATCCGTATCCCAAATGACGTTGTGCTTCTTCTCCGTCGGCAGAGCCAAGATGAGAGATGCGGGCCCCGAATTCGGCACGAAGGTCCTTTCGATTCGCGGGCGCTTGGTCTTTGCCGGAGCCGTCGCATACGAGTCAATGTTTGAGGTTTTTACGCGTTTGACACCAACTGTCACCGTCTTTATATAGTCGTAGATTTCGCTCAATTGTTCCTTTGGCACGTGTGCCATCGACGGCATTTGCGGCATCTGGTCACGCTTGCGACCAGGGCTGATCGCCCAATGAATAAATCGATCCTTGTTTTCACGCGGGTACAGCTCTGCCATTTCCACCAGTGATGGCCCAACGCCTGTCTGGTCGAGCAAGTGGCAGGCCCTGCAATTGACGGTAAAAGCCAGCGGTTCGGACAGCTCTTGCGTGCCTGTCTTCCTTGGCTTTGTTGCGGTGGCGACGGGGCCTATCTGTTCGGAATTGAGTTCGCGGATATACAGGTTGCGGTAGGATACGCTATCACCATGATCTTGCAGCAAGATCGGGCCTGCAGTCTTGGCGAAGTCGGGATGAATTCTGTATTTGCTCTTGCTAAAGCGCTGCTTCCAGTCTTCAGATCCGAATGTGACGGAGGTGACTTTTTCGCCATTGAGCCAGTGCTCGAAGGTGTTGTTCAGCACGCGAACCCGCCCTTGGTTCCACTCACCAGCCGGGTTCCATTTGCGGTCCACCGGTACGGAAGCCAACTCGTAAAGGCATGCCGTCCGGTGGGTGGGATTCTTGTTGTCCCGGTAATTATCGTCGTCAATGATCTGATACTCACACCCGAGCGCGCTACCGTCGACGTCCACAACCCGATATTTGACGCCGCTGTTACCGTTGAAGGCGATGTTGAACTCGAAGGTTAGTTCGAACTCATCGTAGTGCTTCTTCGTCCAAATTGGTCCGCCGCGCCCCTTCTTTGACTTGTCGAGGTGAAGCACGCCGTCTGTTAGCGACCAAAGACTGCCAATATCGGTCGGATTTGATTTGCTTGGTCCGGGGGCCCAGTGCGCGAGGCTGTCGTCCGCAATCAGGTTTACCCAGCCATGTTTCTCTGATGGTACGGCAGTCGATTTGTCTGCGTTTTCAGTGATGACGACCGAGTACATCGCTTGTAACCCGGCGCTCCCGCCACCCAGCACAACCTTTTCCCCTGCGGAGAATGGCTTTCGGGAATAAACGAGCGTATTAGAGGCCTCGACTGTCAGATCGGTCTTTTCCCACGAACCTAGCCAATCCGGGCGCTTTCGGCCCGCTTTGATGCCCACATATACGACACAGTTTTCCAGAACGGCAAATGAGATCAGATCGTCGTTTTTATTGCCGCGATCCTCCATTGGCGTCTGAAGCAGCGTTCCTCCACTCAGATCGATTGGCAGCTTCTTAACGACGTATTCACGGTCGGTCCACAGCTTCGCGCCTCTTCTGAAACCGTTCCGGACCACGACGTAGCTGTTCCGAGAGTTGAACGCGGCACCATGGATCAACGGACGCTCGCTGGCATTGTCGTCGCCGGCGAGCGGCGACACCGACACCAAGCAAGCCACAACAATGGCGAATCCATTCTCGAATACTCTCATTTCCTCCCGTCCTCTAACACTTCGCCTACGCACTCTTCTCAATCGACAATTAGTCATTAATGCACCGCATTGCTACTCGGTCGGAAGTGTAAGGATGTGAGGCCACGTGCAGCCGTTACTTTACCGCCATACTTGGTGACGGCCACTGGGCGAAAAAAACCGGAAAATTGCGAAATCGAGAGCTTCCATCCCCAGAATCACCGCCCGCTGCAGCCACTTTCCGGAAGGAAACTTTGCAAATGCATCAAGATGGAATGGCCGCATAATGTCACCATCAATACCCCATTCTCCCGGAAACTGATAAATGGAAAGAAAAAGACGAGGATACGATAAAGAGGGATCTCAGCAGCTACCTATCCGTCAAAAAAATCCTCGCAAATCAGCTCGATCGCCAGGCCTTGCCCGAGCAACTCGAGCTCTTCATCCCCACCCCCAACAGCCACATCCGTGGTGCCGACTATTACCGCAAATGAGGAACGCTACCATGCTCAAGTAACCCCTCATCGACCGCCTCTACGCCCGGCGCCTTACCGGCATCGCCCAAGCCCTGAGCGAGCAACGCGCCACCCCCTCCATCACGGGTCTCGCCTTCGAAGAACGCCTCAGCCTGCTCGTCGACCGCCAATACCAGTTCGCCCAAGACCGCGCCCTCGCCAACCGCCTACGTTACGCCGGCTTAAGCGACACCGGCCCGCCATCGAAGGTGTCGACTACCGCTAGGAGCGCGCCCTCAGCGCCGGCCAGCTCGCCCCCCTCATCGCCCCCAAGTGGATTCGCCAAGGCAAGAGCGCCGTCATCACCGGCTCGACCTGGAAGGCGCGACCATTCGCCGCAGACACAAGACATGAGCGATTCGTGTCGTCCGCTTCGGTCCACGACCACGGCCCCCC
>DMTJ01000466.1 GCA_003477185.1 Lentisphaeria bacterium | reverse complement strand
GCTGGCCGGCCAGGGGCAGCCAGTCACCTTTTATCTGGATGACATCCGCTTTGTTGCCGGTGACTGACGCGTGGAGGATTCAACACACAGGAGGCGCATGCGCTTGAAGCAGACATCTTACCATGGTCTTGCACTTTTTCTTGGCCTGCTGGCCGGGTATGCCGCGGCGGCCGATACGCCTGCCGAGCTGATCCAGGCTCAGGTCGATTGGCTGGCCGAACTCCGCAAAGGCGGTCTCACTGCCATCGCGCTCATTGCCCTGCTAATGGCGGGCATCACTTTTGCCGTGGAACGCCTGCTGGCGCTGCGTCGCAAATACCTCGCCCCCTGGGGCTTCGCCGAGGAGGTCGAACCGCTGTGGCATAACCAGGACTATGATGGCATTCTGGCGCTGTGCGAGAAAACCCCATGTACGCTGGCACGCATGGTCGCCTACCTGACGCATCATCGCGACGCCGATCCGGGCCTGCTCATTCCCGGTGCACAGGATATCGCCAGCCGCGAGATCCGGACCCACAGCCAGAAAGCATTCTCGCTAGCCGTGGTGGCTGCTCTGGCGCCGCTGCTCGGACTTCTCGGCACCATGATCGGCATGATCGAGTCATTCAAGCTGGTCGAAATTTACGGTGATGATGGGGGTGCTTCCATGCTTGCAGGCAGCATTTCCAAGGCTCTGATCACCACGGCCGTGGGCCTCATTATCGCCATCCCCTCGCTGGCCATCTACCATGCGCTCAAATATCGGCTCAACCTGCTGGCTGAGACTCTCGAAGAGGAACTGGAGTACTTGGTCAATAGCTGGCTGCTCCGGCCACGGAAGGTCGAGCCCGAGCCTGCATCCGAGTCCGAGTAAGAGGTCGCGTGTGCGCCGTAGGCGAAGACATTCTCCCGCGACGGACGAGGCTGAGGTCCCACTGTCTCCGCTGATCGACTGCGTCTTCCTGTTGCTGATCTTCTTCCTGGTGACCACCATCATCAAGCGCAAGGAAAAGCAGATCCAGGTCAACATGCCTGAGACGGCCTCGGCGGTTGCAGCAGCACACCGTGAGGTGACCATGGTCATCGGTCTGGATCGACACGGCGGTGTCCTGGCCCCGGAGTCGGGAACCGACGCGGACGGCAGCATCGTCTGGCAACCTGTGGCCGACCTCGCAGCCTACTTGAAGCAAGCCGTCGCAGCCAATGGGCAGGATGTCATGGCGCAGCCACTGCAGATCAACGCGCATCGCCAGACCCCCTTCCAGCAGGCGATCGACGCGCTCGACATCTGTAAGCTACAGGGCTTCAGTAATGTGTCGGTCAAGATTCGGCCAGCGCTTCAGGAGTCTCGCTAGCCATGGGCATCCCGCGCGATGATGACGAACGGGCAGAGGTCTCACTGTCCCCCCTGATCGACTGTGTCTTTTTACTGTTGATCTTCTTCCTGGTCTCGACCATGACCCGTAAAGAGCAGCGCGACATTGATATCGTGCTGCCTGAGTCTGTTTCGGCCGAGAAGCAGTTGCCTCGAGACGAGCATCTGGTCATTGGCCTTGATCGGGAGGGAGCTGTATGCCGCGATGGGCAGCAGACGAGTTTGAATCAGCTGCACGCCGAACTGCGCGAGATTGCGCTTCGCAATCCAGACCAGGTCATTCGCCTGGACGCCGATCAGGCGACGCCTGTCCATAAGGTCGTAGAGATCCTTGACCTGTGCCAGTTCAATGCCCTGAGCAACGTCGGAATCCGGACCTACGATGAACATTACAACCGATAGCCGTCGCGTACGTTGTCACGGGCGTCCGCCGCTGCGCAGGATTCTGTGCATTTCTGTGCTCGTACAGCTCGCGCTTGTGGTGCTCTTCTGGTGCTGCGAGCCGCTCCGCAGAACCATAATTTCCTTTGATGCGGAGCAGGCCAGGAAGCACCATGAGCAGCTTGATGCGCGCAACCGCAGGAGAGTGAAAGAAGAGCACGAGCGGCGGCAGAAGACCGTCATTCGCAAGGATGATGCTGAGACGCTCAAGCGCGAGGCGCGCAAGAAGGAGGAGGCGAAGGCTCGTCGCAAGCTGACCGAGATGCGCGAGATGCAGCAACACGTGGCCGGAGAGAAGCTACGCGCCCTGGAGACGCTGAAGGACCGCTCGCTGGCCGACCTGAATAAGCCCGTGGCGAGCGATCTTCTGACCCTCGTGGATGCCATCATGGTCAACGCCGTGGCGCTGCGTAATCGCACGCGCCAGCCTGTTGGCGGGGCGGCCTTCGGTCGCTGCCAAGCCTTGAAAGCGCAAACCATCGACTTTGTGACAGCGCCGACCGCAGTGGGCCACGCGGCTCTGCAACAACAGACTGTAGGCCTGTTCGCCCTCTTGCAGCCAGCTCTGGCACAGGCAGCTGAATTTCGGGAGGCGCATGGCACAGAACAAGCGGCCACACGATTTGGACTCCTGATCCACGATGCCTCAGGTGTGCTGCACAAGCTCGAGCAGTTCCAGAGCAAACTTCTCGCGTATAGCTTCGATACCGCGGATCTGGACCCCTTCAATGAGATTCCTGAGCACAGCCCCAGCAGTCTGCCCCCGGCCGATCCCATGAATGCACTGTCACTCGCAGAGATGGCCGATCGAGCCGCGGCTCTGGACGCTCAAATCACCGACGACTTCAACCAGTTGCGGGCCGCTCAAATTGCCCGTATCGAGCAGCGGTCGTTTCAAGACGCGCTCGCTGGCGTCAATGAAGCTCAGGCAGCCGCTGGCCAGAATCCGCCGCCCACGCCGAACACCCTGCCTTCTCCGGGCAATACCCAGAGCGAGAACGACCAGCGTTCCGCCGACGGCGCATCGCCCCATACAACCGTAGGCGAGCTGAATCGCTATCGGCAAGGCCTTGGCGCGCTTGGCCAGCTGGTCACTGCGCGCTGGATGGCCGCGCGTAGCATGGTCCTTCAAGCGTCGCCGCGCTCAGCGGCCAACACGGCAGATGCCTTTCGCACCCAGCCGCCCAAGGGCGGCAAGCAAGGCAGTGGGCGCAGCAAGTACAGCGCCAGCGACAGCGGCACCGCCACGGGGTTCCAGAACTCACGCATTCAGGCTCGTACCCGGAGCAATGGTCTGCGCCTGCGTGTGCCACTGGAGGACATCAAGGCCAGAGCTCTGCCTGGCCGGCGCTTTCACCAACAGAGCCAACGTCGTGGTTGGCTGTTCATTGACACCTGGTATGTCATTGGCCCATGGGAAAACCATGGCAAACTCGACTATACCCACAAGCACCCACCCGAAATCCACGTCGATCTCGACCGCGAGTACGTTGATGGCAAGGTCAAGAATCGGG
>DMTJ01000206.1 GCA_003477185.1 Lentisphaeria bacterium | reverse complement strand
CTTGCGTGGGCAGCAGTTACCGGTCGCGACTACGTGTAACAAGTCGAAGATGATTTTGGGCTCATAGATGGCGCAGAGTGGCTCGGGAAAGCCACTGTCGACCGCCTTGAAAGCGGTGGCAGCGGCGGTTGGTCTCCGGCCATCCAGCAGCGCGTCCAATGTTTCCCCGCAGACTAGGGGAAGATCACAGCCGAGGACAAGCCAGGCTGCATTCGGCTCGCTATGGAGGGCGCTGAGGATTCCGCCTAATGGCCCCATCTCCAAGAAGCAGTCATCTACTCGTGGCAGGTGGACGACATCATCAGGCACGGCCTGGCCGGGCCTGGCCGAGAGCGCCACTTCCTCGCAGCAGGTTTGCAGCAGCTTGGTGCACACCGCTGCCTGTGAGTGGTTTTGGTAGCACAGAGAGGCCTTGTCTGCGCCCATGCGGCTGCTTTTCCCGCCGACCAGTACTAAACCGTGAAGTGGGCGGGCATTGACAGTCCGCTGAATCCAGCGCTCGAGGCGATCCGCTATCGGGGGCACATCGCCCAACTCCCCTATATGCAGGTTGCTCTGCTCCGTCGTGCTGTAGATCAGCGCGAAGTCGCAATCTCGCAGATGAGTCTGCGTCCAGCAGAGATGGGACTCGATGTTGAGGAACTCAGCGCCTGGAACAGGTACGGGACCAGCAACGCCGATCCGCCACTGCGCGGAAAGTTGGGCGATCAGCTCTGTTAGCAGCTCAATACGGCCGCTGATGTGCCTTTCTAGTGGGTTAAATAGGAACCGCGGACGATGTTTTTTGTGCCCGCTCATAATCGCGCCTGCCTCCATTTTTGGCCACTAAACAGAGCTCTCGAATCTCGATGGTAAGTGAAAGTGCCTTGCACATGTCGTAGATGGTCAGTGCTGCCACAGATGCTCCGTGTAGCGCCTCCATTTCAACCCCCGTCTTGTGGCTGATAGCGGTCTCGCACAGAATCTCCACTGACTCCGCGTCCAGCGGTTGAATCTGGATTTTACAGCGCTCTAGGGGCAGGAGATGGCAGAATGGGATGGCCTCGGAGGTGCGCTTGGCTGCCATGGTTCCGGCGATAATCGCGGTTTGAAAAACTGGCCCTTTCTTAGCGTGAAGATCACCGCCCTGTAGCCCTGCCATGATTTCTGCTCCGAGATGGACGACGGCGCGGGCGCGGGCCATACGCCTGGTGACCGTCTTTTCTCCGACATCAACCATACGCGGCTGATTCGAGGCATCTACGTGAGTTAGGTCCATATCACTCTCCTTGGTTTATGGCATACCTTGTATGAAATGACGGCCGCCGGTGCAACTCCCGAGCGAAAGTATTTAGAAAAATACATCCAGTAGCTGATTCAGGCGGGTGAGACGCACGGTTGGGGCGATGCGAGTGGTGGCCGACGGTAGGGGAGGAAGAAAGGCGGTAGCGGCTCCAGCAGCGTGCCCCGCCTCAATGTCATAGGAAAAGTCACCGACAACCACAATTTTATCACATGGCACGCCCATCTCGACAGCAGCCTGCACAACCCCGTCAGGGTGCGGTTTGTCGCGCCGGGCCTCATCCCGAGTCAGGATAATTGCGAAGTCCGCAGCAGAAATCCTCGAAAATCGCTTCAGTGCGCAGTCAAAGGCAGCTCGAGAGTTTCTCGTCAGGATCGCCAGTTTTACGCCGCGTTTGCGGAGTTCACGAATCACGGTCTCAGCTCCTTCATTGGGGACCGAGCGCTCGGCTGCAGTCATCTCCATGGCTTGGATGATGGTCTCCGCTCTCGCTTGCTGGCTGGCCGGAAGGTTGCGCAGATGGACGAGGATGTCGCCATCGTGCGGGCAGCCGATTTCTTTGCGCATGGCCGGGAAGTCCAAGGCACCCGGTTGGGTCAAGGTGCCGTCGAAATCGAAGACGACACCGGCAATAGTTGGATCATATGGCAAGAGATTTGGGCTCCTCAGAGAGCTCGTGAGGCTGGGGCGGGTGCGCATGCGCCAAATAGTGCTAGAGTACCGCCGATTTCGCAGCAGGCGAACAGAAAACTTTAAGGAGCAAAGCTATGGCTCGCAAGATGCGCATGGGCATGGTCGGAGGGGGGCGAGGGGCTTTTATTGGCACCGTTCACCGGATGGCAGCAGCAATTGACAATGAAATCGAACTGGTCTGTGGAGCCTTCAGCTCCGATCCAGAAAGATCCAAGCAATCCGGTGCCGACTGGTACCTGCCTGAAGAGCGGGTTTACGGTTCTTACGCCGAGATGTTCGCGAAGGAAGCTGAGCTTCCACTGGGCGAGCGAATGGATTTCGTATCCATCGTCACGCCAAACTACATGCACTATCCGGTGCAAAAGGCCGCGCTTGAGGCAGGATTTCACGTGGTCTCGGACAAGCCGATGAACTTTGACCTGGCCGAGGCGCGAGAGATTCGCGGCTTGGTGCAGGAAAAAGGTCTGCTGTTTGCGCTGACCCACAATTACACTGGCTATCCCATGGTCAAGCAGGCGCGCGACCTGGTGCAGAGCGGGCAACTGGGAAAGATTCGGAAGGTCGTGGCAGAGTATCCACAAGGCTGGCTGGCGACCCAGTTGGAGGCGGAGGATCAGAAGCAGGCGGCGTGGCGGACGGATCCCAAGCGTGCCGGCGCGTCCTGCTGCGTGGGTGACATTGGTACTCATGCAGAGAACCTTGCCGAGTACATCACCGGCTTGGAGATTGATGAAGTGTGCGCTGAGTTCACCACCTTCGTCGGGAGTCGAGAGCTGGAAG
>DMTJ01000098.1 GCA_003477185.1 Lentisphaeria bacterium | reverse complement strand
CGCTTCGCAACCAATTTTCAGAGAAATTTTATCCACACGGTTAATTGAGCCAGCATTTCTCGCTCAGATATACCCACTCGCTGCGCAAATATCACGCAGAAACAAGCACACAACTTGCGCGATTCCGTCTACTGATCAGGAATCGCGTGCCTTTGGAGCTCGTACATCCTGCGATAAAGCCCAGGACGCGTCATCAACGCGTCATGCGTACCGCGCTCCATAATTTCGCCATGATTGAGCACCAGGATCTGGTCGGCGTCGCGGATCGTGGAGAGTCGGTGGGCGATCAGGATGGTGGTCCGAGTTGCCATCACATAGTCCAGGGCTTCCTGAATCAGGCGCTCGGTCTCGGTATCGATGTTGGCAGTCGCCTCATCGAAAATCAAAATCTGGGCATCGGTTGCCAGGGCGCGTGCCATGGCGATCAACTGCCGTTGGCCCATGGAAAGATTGGCCCCCTCTCCTGCGATCACGGTATCGTAGCCATGCGGAAGGTGTTGAATAAAGTCATGCGCCCGAATCTTGCGGCAGATGGACTCGATACGTTCCATGGTCACCTCCGGGCGGTCCAGCGAGATATTGTACCGTACGGTTTCCTCGAAGATGGACGGTTCTTGGGGGATCAACACGATCTTCTTTCGCAGGTCCTCCCGTAAGATCTCACGCAGGTCCGTCCCTCCCAGCAAGATCTCGCCGCCGCCCGGATTCAGGTCAAACTGCCGCACAATCAACCGAATGAGCGTAGACTTCCCAGAGCCGGTGGGACCGACCACAGCCAGACTCTTCCCGGCGGGCACCTCCAAGGCTACGTTTTTGAGAACCGGTTGTTCCTTATTATAGGCGAAGGTCAGATCTCGAACTGTGAGATTCAAATTCTCCGGAGATTTCGTGCCTTCATCTACCGGCAGCGGAATCTGCATCACGGTCTCAAGCTTGCTGACTGCGGCTAGCGCCGACTGCAAGATAGCGAACCGCGCCCCCATCTGTTTCAACGGGGGAAATAGCATTTGCAGCCATTGGATGAAGGCCACGACCGCCCCCAGTTGCAAGGCCTTCTCCGTCCCAGTCGCGCGCACCGCGATATACAGAAGGACCCCGCCGATGGCAACAAACGACAAGCCCTCCAAGATAGAAAACACCGCCGCATCATAGCTTACTGCCTTGATGTTCGTGTCCCGATACTCATCGTTATCCTCACGAAAGAGCCGATTGAACGCGCCCTGCAGGTGAAAGCTCCGAATCACGCCATGCATGCCCAAGACCTCATTGATCTGCGAGGTCAACGTCCCATTCACGGTGCGAATCCGGTCGTACAGCGGGCGCAGGATGCGCCGGAAAATATCCACCACCACAACGACGACGGGGACAATCACCAGCGTCATCAGTCCCAGCTTCCGGTCGATCGCCACCATGTTCACAAAAATAAACACGATCAGCAGCGTATCGGCAATCAGATTCGTAAGCCCGGCAGTCATCGTCTCGCCGATTGCTTCCACGTCGGACGTTGACCGGCTGACGTAAACCCCGAGCGGCCGCTTGTCGTACTCGGCCCGGCCTAGGCCCAGAATATGGCGCATGACGGCCTCACGCATGTGAGTCAACGTACGAATTCCGCCCGACTGCATAAACCAGTGCTGTGCGACCAGCCCCAGTGCGCCTCCCACCATGCAGCCCAAGTAGACAAGCGAGTGGCGAATCGTGGCCGCGCGGTCTCCGGCCATAATCCCGTCATCAATCGCCCGTCGCATCACGTTTGGTGCTTCTGCAACCAAGTAGGCATAGATGGGCATCGCCAACACGGAGAGCAGAAAGCGCCACTTATGCCGCGCGGCAAAGCCCAGGAAGAAGGCGGTCAGCTTGCGGTCAGATGCCATCGGCATACGCCTCCACCTGCTGCTCCAGCACCTGATACTCATTGGTCTGGCGATACCCGGCGTGGCGAACCAACAGTTCCTCATGACTTCCCCGATCCACAATCCTGCCCGCTTCCAGCACGAAGATACAGTCACAGGGCTTCAGGGCGGAGATTCGATGAGACACAATCACCAGCGTCTCATTCCGCACTGCCGCAAACAGCTCTCGTAACAGCCGCGACTCAGTTTCATGGTCTACCGCTGACACGATATCATCCAGAATGAGCGCGCGACGCGGCTTAAGCAATGCCCGAAACAGAGCAAGGCGTTGGCGCTGGCCGCCGGAAAGCCTGACGCCATCCTCGCCAATCAACGTTTCATAGCCCTCTTGAAAGCCCGCAATCTCAGGGCCAATCTGGCTCACCTCCACGGCGGTATCAAAGTCAGTCGCTGGCGCCGGCCAGCCATCTTCAAATTCCTGGTTCATGCGCACGAGGTCGAGATTGTATTGAATCGTCTTATCGAAGTGACGATTATCCTGAGCCACGACAGCATACTGTCGATAGACCAGATCTTGGGAGATTTGGGCCAAATCCATACCATGCAGCGTGCAGGTTCCAGCCGGGGTGGGAATCACCCCCGTCAAGAGTTGTAGAAGTGTCGTCTTACCAGCTCCGGTCGCGCCAAATATACCGTATGACTTACCTGCTTCCAGGGTCAACTCATCCACGTCCAAGATAAAGGGCTCCAGGCTCTTCTTGTCGCCGTGCACGACTGGATATTGCCAGCGCAGGTCTCGCACTTCCAGAAACGGCTTGCTCAGATCTGCAAAGCTATCAAAGGCTTCGCGAGTCGCCACAGGTTTTGCGGACTCTGCAGCTTCCCGAGATGCGGCCAACTCCCGAATCTCATAGTTGCGCGCCAAGCAGATTTCTCCACGCTGGAAGATAGAGATGAGAAACCCACTGGCTCGCAGTGGCTCCTGAATCAACCCGAGATAGATCGTGAACTCAATGAAATCTGCCAGTGCCATCCTGCCCTCAATCACCCATGGCCCGCCTACATAAAGCGCCACAAACACAGCAACGCCAGCCATTGTCGCAGAAAGGTTAAAGGCGACAACCCGGAGGGCGGCTGCTCGCTCCTGATGTTTGCCATATAGCTCATTATCTTTTTGGAATCGGGAAAAGACCCGGTCGAATACCGGGTAGATACCTAGAAGCGTATGGGCACGCAGCAGCTCTCGGATCGTATTTGTCAGCACGCCCAGGCTTTCCGTTGCCGTGCGGATTCGCTCCCAGGCCATCTTGGAGAGCACCCTCATAACTTGCGTGATCACTGGAACGAGCAGCAAGCAGATTAGGGTAAGTTTGCCGTCAATCCGCACCATATGCCAACCACAGAACAGCGTCATCATGATGCTATTGGTGATGTGCAGAACTCCCATGGAGAGCAAAACCCGCACGGCACCGATGTCGTTGGTCGCACGACTCACCAGGTCGCCGGTCGACAGGTTCACCATATCTTCCGAGGAGAGCTTGGTGGCCGCCTCGAAAAAGTCTTGGCGCACTTCTGCCTCGGCAACTCGCCCCGGAATAAAGATAATAACCCGCGAAAGCGTGCGGAAGAGCACCAAGGAAAGCCCCATTGCGGCGATCTTCCAGCCAATGCCCTGCATGCGCTTTCCCTCGGCATCGGTAAGCGAACCGTTGGTGCCATCCAGCAGTTCGATTGCAGCATGAATCGAGCGCGGGATCGCCGTTGTCACCAGGATTGTCAAAACCAGAAACAACAGTCCCCAGAAGTAGTACTTGCCTTTACCAGGCATGTACTCACGCAGGAATCGTCGAGTAAAGGGCAGCATTGCTGTACCGGGCGGAGTTCGCAGAGAGCTATTGACCTGAAGAATTCACTCGCGATCTGCTGCGAGGCTGAATTGCACATCATCTCAACCATTTCATCTCGACGCCAAACTCAAGGTATCCGGATACCTCTTAGTCTGGCTGTCGCACAGAAATAGCCGATCTGCAGCACACTGCCGCCTCTCGCGGCGAATTCGCGTGAATTAATCAGGCCTAAGCGTACATCATGGCGTCTATTGGGCCTGTTGTTTTAATGCGAACGGATGGCCTGAGCGCCGCAGATACAGCCGTAAAGCAACCCCAGAACCACTCACCCTAGTTTGGCGCAACGCCCGGCGCGCGAAACATAGCGTACGACGGGTCTCGGTGCCCGTCACCATTGCGACAAAAGCGGCGCGCACGAGGACGCGACCTACGCTAAGAGGCGCGAACGATTAAATCAACAGATCCTATTGCGTTCACTACTGGCCGTCGATTCGCTCCAACACAAGCTGCCGGTTGTCGTTTTTCGGACGCTCATCTTGTGCGTCGAGAGTCGCCTGAGCGGAGACCAAGCCGCCTTCGGGTACTGGCGAAACCGTGACGCCCACACTCTCGCCTGCGGCCAGCCAGACAATGGTCTCTCGCTGCTCCCCGGCCTCGCTCTCGATCAACACCTTCCCACGCACCACGGGCTCCGTCCCCCGGTTCTGCACAGTCACCTGCAATCCCGCCTCGCTCGTAATCCCACCAATCGCCAGGTCATGCATCCCCGGCTCATCACCAATCAGAGCGCGCTCCATGTTCAAAATCCCCTGCCCAAACTGGTCATCCTCTCCCGGCCGACCGACATCGTCCGAGTAAGCCAGAATCTCTTCTCGTGCGGCGCTCGCCTCCCGGTCGCCACTCATCATCACGGCCAAGGCACCAGTGACCAGGCTGGCGGCAATGGACGTCCCATTCAAGTAGACCAGACCTTCATCCCAGGCCGAGACCACGCCGTAGCCAGGCGCGGCCAGATCGATCTCTCCCGTGTTGGCAAACGAGACGTGGTCCTCAGCTGCATCTACCGCCGTGACCGAGAGCACGCCGTCATACCGCGCCGGGTACAGTGGCTGCGCGGCCTGGTCATTGCCCGCTGCCCCCACCAGCAGCACGCCAGCTTCCAGGGCATAGGCCACGGCCTCGCGCAAAACCGGGCTATCGGTATACGTGCCCAAGCTCATGTTGATGATATCTGCCCCCCGCTCCACCGCCTCGACAATCCCCATCGCCAGCGAAAACGCGGTGCCAGCCCCTTCACCATTCAGCACCTGGATGCCGAGCAACCGCGCGTCCGGGACCATGCCCAGCAACTCGCCGTCTCCGACGAGAAGCCCGGCCACCGCGTTTCCGTGCCCAGCATACTCCCCATCCATCGCCAATTGCTCGTCCACCGAGAGACGGTCGACTTCCGCGTTCTCCAGCACCTC
>DMTJ01000202.1 GCA_003477185.1 Lentisphaeria bacterium | reverse complement strand
GTTCACCCACCGGGAGCGACCCGGGGTGTGGCTGGATCTGGAACACGGAATTCGAGAGAGCATCCGTCACTTTCGGCAGCGAGGCTGTCAGCGGGTCTACCTGTTGACGCCGGACCCGGCGCAAGCCCTGGCCAGCCCAAGTGTTGGCGACCGACTCACGTGCTTCCACAATGCCTGTCGCGAAGAAGGACTTGAAGGCGTTGCCTCGATCTATGCAGGGGATTCTTGGGACATGCAAGCGGCCAGTGCAGGAGGCGTGGACCTGATCGCTACGCTGCAGGGCAGGGCAGGGGAGGGAATCTTGACGTTTAACGATGTCGCCGGTCTCGGCTTGCTGGCGGCCGGCTGTTCCTCGGGGCACGCGGCGTTGCTGAGCAAGCAGGAGATGGTCTGCTTCGACGGAACGCGCCTCATTCGATCCTGGGGCGGCAACGTCTGCTACCTGGATCTGCGCATTGATCAACTGGTGCGCGAGGTCGTCGAAGCCATCACGGCTACCAATGATGGCCTGTCTACCACGTGCAGGCGCCTGAAGCCCAAGCTCTGCACGGCTGATCTGGAAGGAGTACAGCGATGAAAGTGGTGATTGTCGACTGCAACTTTGAGTCGTTTGCGCAGGAAGAAGCGATGTGCAAGCGGGAAGGCTACTGCTTGGCACGCTATCAATGTCGTACTGCCGACGAGGTGCTTTCGGTCGCGGCGGCTGCCGATGCCCTGCTGGTACAGTACGCGCCGATAACCGCAGAGGTGATCCGTTCACTGAAACGGTGCAAGGTGATTGTGCGCTATGGAATTGGGGTTGACATGATCGATCTTGTCGCTGCTGCGCAGGGCGGAATTCCGGTGTGTAATGTGCCGGATTACGGAATCGATGAAGTGGCCGATCATGCTATGGCTTTGGCGTTGACGCTCTGCCGCCAGCTGCCGTGGTTCGATCGCGAGGTCAGGAATGGCGCGTGGCCAAGCAGCGCTGCTACCCCACTGCTTCGGCTTTCAGAGATGACGTTTGGCATTCTCGGTCTGGGGCGCATTGGACGTGCCGTGCTGGAACGGGCACGACCGTTTGGCTTTCGCTTCGTGACGGCGGGGACATCACAATCTGCGGAAGAGTTGACGGCTCTTGGCGTGACCAGGCTTGACTGGGACGCCTTGTTTGAACAGGCAGATGTTCTCTCATTGCACATGCCGCTGACGGATCAGACCAGACACATGGTGGCTGGTCGGCGGCTACAGCAGATGAAGCCTTCGTCTATTATCGTCAACACCGCGCGTGGTGGCTTGATCGATACTCAAGCGTTGGCTGAGGCCCTGCTTGCGGGAAGCATTGCAGCGGCCGGGCTCGACGTTTTCGAAGGCGAGCCGCTGGCCTCCGATCATCCTCTGCGTGGGTGCCAGAACGCGTTGCTGACCCCGCACCTGGCATACTACAGCAGCTCGAGTATTGAGCTGCTGCAGCGGCTTGCATCGGAGGAGGTGGAGCGGGCGCTGAAGGGCCTGCCGTTACGCTGCTCACTTGACCTGCGCGCCCCGCCCCAATCGCCACCAGCCTGATGTAAGCGCCGAACACGAGGGCACCGCAGGCCCACTCGGCGGTTCCCAAGCAAGACCGTCATGCTCCATTCACCCGAACTACGGTAGGCACGATCTCAGTAACCATCTTTGCCCGGCACGGTGTACCGGTAGGATCCCGCTCAATTCTGTTCGTCTCCCAAGTACAGGCACCAGCCTGTCCACTCGGGCACCGTGTGGTATCGCAGTATCCCGTCTTCTATCTCACACACGGGGACGGCGTGCCCGAAGGTTGCGATGACGGAGAGACCGGTCGGAATCGGAATCTCCAGTGTCTCTGGCGGCTTGGCAAAGCAATGGACCACGACCAACGTTTCCCCGGATGGTGTTCGACGGACGACGGCCTGCCAGCCACGCAGGCGCCGCATGGTGGTGCTCCATTCGCCCAGCCGGCGACTGCGTCCAGTCTTGATAACAGGCCAGACCGTCCGATAGAAGGCCATGGCTTCCTGTGCAATTCGCCAGGCTGGCTCCCTCAAATGATGGATGTCTCCGCTCAAACACATGCGACCGAGGAACGTCGCCGCCAGACTGTAGGACAAGCGCTGTGGTGACTCGTCCGGATTGAGCACGGCCCAGATCTGAGACTGGGCCGCAGGAATCACCGACAGCACATTGGCGGCAATCACCGGGATATCTGCGCAGGTATGGGCATCGGAAAAGCTGTGCATGTCGCTGATGGCCCCATAGGCCGGGGTCAGGCGCTGCCCGCCCGAGGCGCAGTTTTCAATCACGAGTTCTGGGCGTTGTTTCTTGAGTGTTTGGAAGATAGCGACAACCTGCTGCATGTGTTCGGCCAGGTTGGCACCGGGCGCATGCGGACCGTCGACATCCCCTCCCGTGTTGCAGTTGCAATCAACTTTGATATATCCGATGCCGCAGTCCCGGATCAGATTGACCATTCGCTCCTGCAAGTAGCCGCGGTTCTGTTCCTGGCGCAAATCCAGGAGGCGGCGCGCCCCGTCCTGGATCGGCAGGCCATCCCGGTGCAGGAAGCGGTCGGTATGGGCAAAAAGCTCTGCGTCGCTGCCGACGACTTCGAACTCAAACCAGATGCCGGGGATGAGTCCCCGTTCACGGATGGCCTCGCAGGTGGCCTTCAACCCCGCGGGAAACAGGGCCTGGTTGGGAATCCAGTCCCCCTGGGAGGTACTCCACACGCCGCCACGGTCTGGACGGAACCAGCCGGCATCCATCACCTGGTAGTGGCATGGGTTTCCTTGCAGGCGATCCGCGATGGCCACCATGTTGTCATGACTGGGCTCGCCCCATGTCGTGCACCATTCATTAAAGATGATGGGCAACCCCTCTTCTTCGGCGGCTGGCTGCATTGGTCCTTGGCTGGCGAGCAAGCGGGCACAGGCTTCCTGTACATCGCCTGCACACACTGTCACCCAGGCCGCGGGTGTGGACAATCTCTCTCCGGGGGCAAGGGCAGTGCTCCAATTCGCGAACTGTCGGTCCCCCTCGCCAATCGAGATACTGACCGCATCGTCACGACGCAGAACTTCTGCTTGCCAGGACGCCACGGCCTCGTAGTGCAGCGCCCATACTACGCCGCGTGAGCGATGCTCGATCCCTACCCAGGGCATCCACAACTGCGTGGGTTTGGAGCCCGCTTGCCCAAACCGTTCCACCCGCAGACCATGCGGCGCCCAGGCCCGCTCAAGCTCCAGGCGCTCCAACGGTTGTTCAAGATGGCGTGCTTCGCTGGACCAGCCCGATTTGAAGCGATGCAGGACCAGGTCCTCCGGCGCATCATCAGCGGCGAAGGGAGTAATCCCGCTGAGCAACGCGGAACTGACATGGTCGATCGCCTGCGGAGAATCGGCCAGGTTCTCGACCTCGGTCCAGAGCCGGAACGCCTCCTCGTGCGCCTTGTACTCCAGCATCTGTTTTACCCGTAGCCCATCATCTGTCTCCAGACACAGGCAGGCGGATGTTTGGTCGGGCTGCTCATCAATCTCGAGATCACGGAAGCGTAGCGCTTTGGTCGTACTGCTCCATTGCAGCGTCAGGCCGCCACAGTTGTCCTGCAAGGCATCGCCTGCCCGGCAGACCTGAACTGGACAGTGTGGCTCGCGCAGTGGGGTGTCCTGCCACGGTATAAAGGGCGCATCCAGAGAATCAGCCACACACCGCCGCGGTGTCTCCATGACTGACTCCATCGCGGCAGGA
>DMTJ01000040.1 GCA_003477185.1 Lentisphaeria bacterium | reverse complement strand
CGCAGCTTGCTGCGGATGCTGGGATGCGCTACATGGTCATCACCACGAAACATCACGATGGTTTTGCCTTGTTTGAGTCGAACGTGAGTGCTTACAACATCGTCGACGCCACGCCGTTCAAGCGTGATGTGGTGGCTGAACTGCATGGTGCCTGCGAGCGCACCGGGGTGCGCTTTGGGGCCTACTACTCGCACACGCTCGACTGGTATGACGGCGGAGATTATGGCCTGCAGTACGCAGAGAAAAATGGGGATGGGACGCCGACCTGCATTGTCAAGGCGGTCAATGATTGGGACCCGTCGCCTCGTACGTTTGATGACTATATGCAGAACAAGTCCGTAGCACAGGTCACAGAGCTTGCCCAGCGCTACCCGGACCTCTTTTTGGTCTGGTTTGATGGGGCTGGCCACATTCCGGCAGAGATTAGCCATGCGCTCTATGAGGCGATCTACGAGCACGCCCCGCAGGCTCTGGTCAATTCGCGGATCAGCAAGGATGATCTTCCGGATAAAGTGTGCGACTACCAGAGTGCTGGCGACAATCACGTGCCCACTCCGGACGAGATTGAGAGCACCCACTGGGAAACCTGCGGGACGACGAATAACTCTTGGGGATTCAAGAGCTATGACCAGGACTGGAAATGCGCGCTTGAGGTCCTTTCGTGGTTGGTGGACGTGGTCAGCCGTGGCGGGAACTACCTACTGAATGTGGGGCCTGATGGCAACGGCAAGATCCCGGCTGCGTGCGTGGCGATTCTGCGGGACGTAGGCGCCTGGATGCGGGTGAACGGAGAGGCTATCTACGGCAGCCGGGCCTGGACCGTGTCGCGCGAAGGGCCGACTCAAGTCGCCCGTACGGGGACCGGGAACCGGGCGCAAGCTGGATTTTCGACGGCCGTCACCGCGCAGGATTTCTGGTTCACCAGCAAAGGCAAGACGGTCTACGCGATCGGGCTGGCTCAGCCTGCGGATCGGCAGGTTCTGGTGCGTTCGCTGGCGGACGTTACGGTGGCTGCAGTCCGGATGTTGGGCAGCGAAGACGCGGTGGACTGGGAACAAACTCCGGATGGCTTGCGGGTCCGCCTGCCTTCTTTTTTATCGAAACTTGGATACGCACTCGCAATTAAGGTCACAGCATGAACCAACGAATTCTTCTTCTTTCCTGTCTTTTCTCCCTGCTGAGTGCGGGCGTGGGCCTGGCCGACGCGCCGCGGCCAGAACGCGCCAACGTGATTCTGCTTTTGGCAGACGATCTGGGCTGGCAGGACGTAAAGTGCTACGACATTGATGAGCCCACGCCGATGGAAACCCCGCACTTGGATCGGCTGGCGACCAAGGGCGTGCAATTCTGGCAGGCCTACTCACCAGCGCCGGTTTGTGCGCCTAGTCGGGCCGCGATCCTGAGTGGGCTTCACCCGGCACGTGGGGAGATGACCAGCGTGGCTGGCGGCAGCCCGCCACACCCCCATCACCCCAGCCGTGCAGAGACGATCGCGCCCTGGTACAGCGCGCGCATGCCGGTTGCCACCTTTACCTTGGCCGAGGCGCTGAAGGCCGAGGGCTACGTGACCGGGCACAGTGGCAAGTGGCACATCTCGCAGCACCACTACGCCTATCCAAATCCGTTTCATCACGGCTTTGATCAGTCAACGCATCATCGCGGTGTCCAGACCCCGATGAAGCCTGATCGCCTGACCGGCTTTGCCACCACGGCGAAGGATGACCCCTATCGCCTGGACAAGAATGGCTTCCCGTTCGACGTCCCCCAGGATGCGGCGATGACCTTCATTCAGGAGAATCAGGACCAACCCTTTTTCCTTTATTACGCTAGCTGGCTGGTTCACGCGCCCATCGTCATGCGCAGCGAGGCGCTGTTGCAAAAGTACGAGAAGAAGCTGGGCGTGACTCTGACTGAGGAACACAAGAAGAACTGGAAGACGCCCGGGCAGACCAATCCCTTTTACTGCGCCATGGTCGAACAGCTTGACTACTACTTTGGCCAGATCTTTAGCTACCTGGAAACCACGGCTGATCCGCGTTGGCCTGGGCATATGCTCAGTGAAAACACGTACATCATTTTCACGTCGGACAACGGTGGAATGGAAGGCGGCGGCCACGAGATTTACACGGATAACTATCCGCTCGATCGCGGCAAGATATCGACCAAGGAAGGCGGGGTCCGGGTTCCGCTTATTATCACCGGTCCGGGCATTCGCGCTGGTGTGCAATCCGATGTGGTGGTGAATGGCCTGGACTTTTATCCGACCATTCTGTCCTTGATTGGTGCGAGCGAGCCGGAGGGAAAGCACCTCGATGGCTGCGACCTGACGCCCTTGCTAAAAGAGAATCCCAAGGATGCCAAGCTGGTGCGAGATGCTGCTGGCAAGGTCCGCGACACCTTGGTTTGGCACTTTCCGCAGATGGAGAATACGGCGAGTATTCGAGTTGGGGACTACAAGCTGATTCGCCGTTTCCATGACGACAGTCGTCAGCTGTATCGACTCTACAACACTGATGCCGGGAGTGTGCAGCGCGGCGATATCGAAGAGAAGCATGACCTAGCTGCGGCGATGCCAGAGATGACGAAGCAGCTTGATGCCAAGTTGAGCGCTATGGTCAGCGAAATGGGGGGAAGAACGCCGTACTACAACCCGAAGTACTTCGGCGAGCTCCCGCACAAGGAGAAGGCCCCGACCGTGATTTCCTGCGAACAACGCGACCGCAGGGTGCACGTGCGCTTCAAAGACAATGGCGCCAAGATTGCCTTTGCAGACCTGTTGTACAGCCAAAACGGGGGAAATCGGATGGAGGAATGGCAGCGAGTGTCGGCCATTTCATTGACGGCGGACGAGGCAGTGTTCGAGCTTCCGGTTCAAACCAGCCATTACTTCGTAAATTTGATCGATGAGAATCACTTTCTGGTAGACTACCCGGAAATAGATGAGCCGAAGAGGCGTAAGGAGAGTACCCCGTTCAGCGCCTATGCTCTTGCCGCCGGGTACCCGCAGCCGGGGCCGGGAGCGCCGCTGGACCTGAACAAAGTCTTTGGCCAGCTTAACCAGGCTGACGCTAGCGCCCAGGTGCTGCTAAGCGAGAGCTTCGAAGACCCGACTGCTTTGGTCCTCAAGTCCAGCGGGGCGGGTGTTTCCGTGGTTGATACGATTGCCGCGACTGGAAGGCGTTGTCTGCACCTGCTGGACGAAGCAGGCCTGGAGCGCGAATGGATGCCGCTTGTCGATCAAGGGTTTGAGATCCCTGCTGCCTGGGAGGCTGGAACCTTTCGGCTGGCCTTTGACTTGATGCTTGATCAGGAGGCCCCGGGCGTGCTCAGCGTCATGCTGCGCGACCAGAGGGAGAATGCGGCGGAGATCCTGGTAGGCAAGGGACTTACGGTGGATGGCCTGGCTGCGACAGCGATTGAGGCTGGCGTCTGGTACCACGTGGATTTTTCCTACCGCTTTGGGGCAGCTGCCGACTGGATCCTCACTGTCACGGTTACGGCCGCGGATGGGCGCACGGCGAGCAGCGAGTTCCCGCTTGTGAATCGCGGGTTTCGGCGGGCGACTATGCTCGGATTGGCAGGACTTGGCGCGGTGGGCAGTCGGGTCTACATCGACAGTTTGGTGGTGCGCGTAGAGGAATGAGCTGAATATCCAACAGCCAACACGGAATTTCC
>DMTJ01000480.1 GCA_003477185.1 Lentisphaeria bacterium | reverse complement strand
GGGGCAACCATTCGAAGAGTTAGTGCAGGCGTGCCTGGAATGCCTGAATGGTGGGGGCAAGCTGGTTCTGGCCGGTATTGGAAAGAGCGCTCATATCGGGCGCAAGCTCTCGGCCACGCTGGCGAGCACCGGCTCTGCTTCTGCCTTTCTCTACCCCGTCGAGGCTCTGCATGGGGACCTTGGCGTGATGACTACCAAGGATATTCTGCTGGCACTGAGCTACAGCGGCGAGACCGAGGAGCTCCTTGGGATTCTGCCGGTGATGCGCAGGACGGGCGTGAAAGTCGTGGGAATCACCGGTGTGCTGACCTCGCGTCTGGCGGAGTGGTCGGACCTGATCGTGCCGATGCCTGTGCCTCGCGAAGCGTGTCCGTTTAATCTCGCGCCGACCGCGACGACCACGGCTTTGTTGGCCCTTGGTGATGCGCTGGCAATGGTTCTGCTGGAGTGCCGTGGCTTTACGCGTGAGGACTACGGGCGTTTGCACCCCGCCGGTGCGATCGGCCGCGCGCTGACGCTGCGTGCTCGTGATGTGATTCGCCCCGTGGATCGAACCGCTCGGATTCTGCCAGAGGCGACCGTGCGCGAAGCACTGGAGGAGATGACCCGGCACCGCGTTGGCTCGGTGCTCGTGGTGGATCAGCAAGATGGCCTGCTTGGTATCTTTACCGACGGAGATTTTCGCCGCTGTGCCCAGCAAGATTTGGACATCCTGCGGCAACCAATCTCCTCGGTCATGACCAGGAACCCAAGCACGATCGCGGCAGATTCGCTTGCGGCAGAGGTTCTTGCTCTGGTGGAGAAGAAGCACGTGGATGATGTTCCAGTGGTAGATGATGCAAATCGAGTGATTGGCGTGATCGACATTCAGGACTTGCCCGGCATGAAATTGATGTAGGAATGCTATGATTCGCACGGAAGATCTGACGAAGGACTATGGAACTGGGCGTGGTATTCACGGCCTGACATTGCATGTCCCCAAGGGCACGATATTTGGCTATGTCGGGCCCAATGGCTCTGGTAAGACCACGACCATCAAGATGCTTTGCGGGCTGGCGAATCCGACCCGGGGCACGGCCAAAATCAACGGTCTTCTGGTCAATCGCAGCAATACGCGAAAGATCAAGAGTATCATCGGCTATCTGCCGGATCACTTCGGCGTCTACGATCAGATGACGGTCTGGGAATATCTGGATTTCTTCGGCGCTGCCTACAAAATCGGGACCAAGGTGCGGCGCAAGCGCATTGAGGAGGTGGCGGAGCTGATCGAAGCCACGCACATGCTGGATTATCAGGTGGCGTCGTTGTCACACGGGATGCACCAAAAGGCGGGCATCGCCAAGACCTTGTTGCATGATCCCGAACTGCTGATTTTAGACGAGCCTGCAAACGGCCTCGACCCACATGCTCGGATAGACATGCGCAATACGATTCTGCGGCTTAAGTCCATCGGCAAGACCATCATGCTGAGTTCGCACATTTTGCCCGAGCTCGGCGCGATCTGCGACCACGTCGCGATCCTCGAAAAGGGACGACTACTGATCCACGGCACGGTCGCCGAGATCAGCAGCAAGTTAAAGGAGAATATCGCACTCGATATCGTTATAGACGGAGACACTGAGGCGGCAGCCAAAATTCTGAAGGCCGAAAAGAGCATTAAGAGCGTTAATGTCTCGGGTCATGAACTCGACGTGGAGTACACGGGGAAGCGCGCTGGTGTCGCAGATTTGAATGCCAAGCTGATCAAGGAGGGGGTCCGGGTACTCTCGTTCAGTGAGGCCAAGGTGGACCTAGAGAACGTGTTCCTGGCGGTAACCGGCAAGAAGGATGGTCCTGTTGTCAAGGCATCCGACCCGGTATGATCGGTAACCCGATTTTTCGGCGCGAGATTCACGCGGCCAGCCGGGACCCGCGGGTTTCGATTTTGACGTTGGCATTCGTCCTGATTCTTGCTGCTATCTTGATTTTGCTCTGGCCGGCCAATGGCATCTTTTCACTGGCATCCGAGGGCAGCATGCAGATTTTCGTGATCTTTCTGATGGCCAACCTGACGCTGATTTGCCTTTTTGTGCCGGCGCTGTCGAGTTCGGCGGTGACCAGCGAGCGGGAGAATCGGTCGTTTGACCTGCTTTTCACGTCTCTGCTGACGCCCACGGAGATCCTGACGGGCAAGCTGTTTGCCTCACTTTCGATGATTCTGGGTGTGGTCGTGATTTCCATGCCGATTGGTGCGATCTGCTCGTTGAGCGGCGGAATTGGCCCGCAACTTTTACTGCGCTGCTATGCCGTGATCGCGGTTGCTGCGGTGACGTACGGGATGATTGGGCTGGCGGTGAGCGCGCTGTGTCGGCGGACCGTGACGTCTCTGGTGGTGACGTATTGCATGATCGGAATGCTGGCGGGGAGCACCTGGCTGCCGGCAGCACTGCTGGGCCGCTTTGAGGCCGGTCGCTCGTTTTGGCAGGTGCTCCGGAACCTGAGTCCTTATGACGCCATGTATTCATTGATCCTGCCGACTCAGTACCGGCTGGCCAGCGATACCTGGATCTACCAGAGCAGCGCCGGCCCGTTCTGGACCTATCTCATAGGCATGGGCTGCGTGGCGCTGCTGGCTTTGTGTGTGTTTGCGCGTTCGATTTCATCCCCGCCGCGTCCGGAGCGCGTGTGCCGCACCGTAGCTTGGATCCTCATCGCGGCGCTGGTG
>DMTJ01000141.1 GCA_003477185.1 Lentisphaeria bacterium | reverse complement strand
CGCTGTGCGGTGCCGGACACGCTGAGCAGTTCGAGCGCCTGCAGTTGACCGCCGGAAACCCGCACGCGAAATACCAGATCCGTCCCTTCGCGAAAGTCCGCGCCGTAGAGCCGTACGCCCAGGCCACCGTAGCCATCCGCGGCGATATCGTAGGCCAGCACGGTGGGCATTTCACCGCGCAGCACTTTGCTGGCGGAGTCGGTATTGTAGTCGGCATCGCTAAACGGCTGCCAATCCGTGTCGCGGATCTGCTCCATGAGCGTGGAGGGCAGGGAAACCTCGGCTTCCTGTGTGGGCTCCGGGGTGCGGCAGCCGATGAGCGCGACCGCGATTGTGAGGCAAGTGAGATGCTTCATTACTTTTCCTTTCTTAGTCGAGCATGTAGCAGTGTGATGAGCATGAGCATGGCGGCTGCCTGCAGCAAGACCAGGATTACGCCGCGCGTATCGAGCCAGAGCAAGGGGAGGGCACCAAGACCGATCGCGATTGCCAAGAGATGGACGAGCTGGACGGCGGTTTTGCGCGACAGGCCCATGTGGTGAAAACGATGCGAAATATGGTTATGATCGCCATGGTAGATGGGCTTGCCATTGCGCAGGCGAATCACGACGACGGCGAAGGTGTCGAAGATGGGCAGGGCGAGGATGAAGATCGGAATGAGCACGGGAGCCGTGGTCGGGGCCTGTTCGTTGTAAAAGAGCGTGAGTGTGGCCATGACGCCCAGCACATAGCCCAGAAAGTGACTGCCAGAGTCCCCCATGAAGATGGAGGCGGGGCTCTTATTGAAGAACAGGAAGCCCAGGGATACGCCGCTGGTGGCAGCGCCGAGGGTGGCGACAAAGTTCTGATCCTGAATGGCAGCTACTATGGTAAACAGCACGCTTCCGATCAGGGCGATGCCGGCGGCGAGGCCGTCCATATTGTCAAGGAAATTGAAGGCGTTGACGACGAAAACCAGCCAGAACACGGTGATGCACCAGGTGAGCAGCGGCTGGTCCCAAAACAAGGTGATCCGGATCTTGGGGTAGAGCGCGGTGAGTCCGCAGATCAGGATCTGCAAGAACAGCTTCTTGCCCGGGCCCATAGCGATTCGGTCATCGATGAGGCCCATGATCGTAATGGCCGCGGCACCGCCAGCTACCACGCCGAGCAGGCCAAGGACAGACCGCGCCCCAGGGATGATGCCGGCGATGTGCTCCGGGAGCAGATCAGGTCCCAGGAAGAGCACGGTGACTCCCCCCAAAATAACGATCAACCAGGCACTGAGCATGGCCATTCCGCCCAACAGCGGGGTGGCTGCGCCATGTGCCTTATGGGACTCGCCAGCAGGGCGGTCCATGACGCCGAATGTCTTGGCGAGGCGGCGGCAGAGCGGGGTAGTTGCCGCCGCCACAATGGCCGCGCCGACCCCAATTAGAACATAAACAAGCGGCCAGCTCACCGCAGTTGAAAGATCGCCTCGACCTCGACCGGGATCCCCCCCGGCAGTGAGCCGACACCGACGGCGCTCCGTGCGGCAAAGCCAGCTTCAGGACCAAAGACCTCACCCATCAGTTCGCTGAAGCCATTCATGACCTGCGGCTGCTGAGTGAAGTCCGAAGGGCAATTGACGAAGCCGGTGGCTTTCACCAGATACTCGATCGCATCAAGCGAGCCGAGTTCGGCGCGCAACGTGGCCAGCATGGCCAACCCGGTCTGGCGGGCGGCGGCGTAGGCTTCCTTCAGATCCAGGTCATCGACGACGCTTCCGGTCAGCCAGGCACCATTCAGCTGCGTGGGGCCGTGGCCGGATACATACAGTTGGTTGCCGCTGCGTACCGCGAGCTTATAGGCCCCGGCTGGGGTAGACGCGGGTGGCAGGGTTAGGTTCAATGCTTCAATCTGTGCGTCAAAGCCCATGGCGTTCGTCTCCTATTGCTGATCGCGGTTTTCCAAGGTCAGGGCTATGCTAGCAACGCGTTCAAGGCGCTGACGACTCCGCGGACGGCTGCTTGGTCGATGTTGCTGTCGACCCCGACTCCCACCCCGACGGCGGTCTTCCCGGAGTCTTCACATATCACCCGAATAAAGCAGGCGGCCTTGGCATCTGCCGATGCGCCCAGCGTCTCTTCTTCGTACTCGTCCAGCTTGAATGTAGGCAGGCCGGGGAGCTGACGGAGGGCGTGCACAAACGCGGAGATCGGGCCATTGCCGGTCTCGCGCAAGGTATGGGCAACGCCATCGAAGGTCACATGTGCCTCGCCGTTGATCTGCTTGGGGTCAGCGTCGTCGGGCCGCGGCCAGTAATTGGCCAGTTGCAGGCGCCCCTCACGATTAACGTATGACTGCTGAAAAACATCCCAGACCTCGGCGCTGGTCAGCTCACGGCTGGTTTCGTCGGCAAACTTCTGGACGTGGCCAGCCAAGTCCACCTGCAGCCAGCGCGGCAAGGTGATGCTATAGTCCACTTCTAGCACGTGGGCGATTCCGCCTTTGCCAGATTGGCTGTTGATGCGGATGTATTTCTCAAACTTGCGGCCCATGGCTGCGGGGTCCACGTGCAAGTAAGGAACTTTCCAGCCATCGAAGTGATCACTGAGCGCATCGCGTTTGGTCAGGCCTTTGTGGATCGCATCCTGATGGGAGCCGGAGAAGGCGGTGAAGACCAACTCACCGGCATACGGATGGCGGGCATGCAAGGGCATGTCGGTGAGGCTCGCGACGCGTTCTGCAATCTCGCTGACTTGGCTGATATCAATGCCGGTGTCTACGCCCATGTACTCGAGGTTCAGGACGATCGTGACCAAGTCGACGTTGCCAGTGCGCTCGCCGTGTCCGAACAAGGTGCCCTCGACCCGATGGGCACCAGCTTTCAGCCCCAGCATGGTTGCGGCAACGCCACAGCCCATGTCATTGTGCACGTGCAGGGAGATTGAGGTGTGGTCCGGGTACTTGCGCAAGCGGCAGAACCGCTCGATCAAGTCTGCGTATTCGTTGGGCAAGCGCCGCTCGACTGTCGCGGGCAGGTTCAAAACCACGGTTTCGCCTTCGTCAGGGCCCCAGACCTCGGTGACTGCGTCGCAGATCTCGATCGCGAAGTCGCGGTCAGTATCGGTGAATTCCTCGGGGGAGAATTCCAAGCCAATCTGGCTGTCCATCGCTCGCCCGGCGGCACGAATCTGCGCGGTGGAGCGCACCGCAGTCTCGCGTACTTGGTCCAGTGTCTGATTGAAGACGAACTTCGTGTGCAGGTGGCTGGTGGCAATGTAGAAGTGCACGATGCCTTTCTTGACGCCCACCAACGCTTCCATGGTTCGGCTAATCAACGCCGGCCGTGCCTGTGTCAGTACTGAAATTACGACATCATCCGGGATCATGTTCTGCTCGATCAAGTCACGACAGAACTGAAAATCATCCTGTGATGCAGCGGGAAAGCCGACTTCGATCTGCTTGAAGCCCATGGCGCAGAGAAGCTGAAAATACTCGCGCTTCTGCGTGGGAGTCATGGGGTTGGGCAAAGCCTGGTTGCCGTCGCGTAGATCAACCGCGCACCAGACTGGAGCTGTGGTAATGGGGCGATCTGGCCATGTGCGGTCGGGAAGGGCCACAGAGGGCATGGAGGCATACTTCATTGCGATCTGCTCAGGATTGGATTTACAGGCGGGGGACGAGGAGGCCACCATCAACGGTGATCACCTGTCCAGTTGAATAGCCAACATCACCGCGGGCCATCATCGCGACCACTTTACCGGTGTCCGCTGGCTGGCCCCATCGTTGCTGGAGAAGAAGTCCGTCCGCGATGAGCGTGTCATATTTCTCTTTCACGCCCGCGGTCATATCGGTCTCGGTGATGCCCGGGCGCACTTCGTACACGGGGATGTCGTACTCACCCAAGCGGGTGGCCCAGAGCAGTGTGGCCATGGACATGCCCGCCTTGGACAGGCAGTACTCGCCACGACTTGGCGAGGCCACGGTGGAGGAAATGGAGGAGACGTTGACGATGCAGCCTGCGAAGTCCGCAGCTGCCTTGCGCTGCGCGATCATCCAGTTTGCCATCAGTTGGGTCAGGAAGTATGGCCCTTTGAGATTGACGTCCATGACCCAGTCGTAGCTGTCTTCGCTGGCATCAAGAATGTCGGCGCGCACTTTGGGCGCCACGCCAGCGTTGTTCACCA
>DMTJ01000258.1 GCA_003477185.1 Lentisphaeria bacterium | reverse complement strand
CGGACCGTACATAGCCGGGGGAGATGCCAGCCTGAGGCACCGCAAGCACATTGCCCATCTGCCCGGTTTCTTCATGCGCACCACCGAAGTGACATTCGGCGAGTTCTTTGCCTATTGGGCCGACCCGAGCGGTGGTAACCGCCGTTCAGACTTGGTCCCGCAACTGCGGTTGCTTGCCAACGAGCGCTCATTTACACCCGCTTGGGACAGCTCCGGCCGTTATGTCAGCAACGTTTCCGAGGTACACCCCGTGGTCGGCATCACCCACAACGCGGCTCGGCAGTATTGCTCCTGGTTGCGCTTGAATCAAGGCGTGAAAGCATGGCTGCCGACCTCTCGTCAATGGGAGAAGGCTGCCCGCGGTGTCGATGGCCGCCGCTACATTTGGGGGGACGCCGTGCTGAGCGATCGTGCGTTTACCTTAGACAATGGCTCCGCCCAGAAGGAGTTCGGCTTTCTTGCCCCCGTGGGGTCTCTTGGCACCGACACCTCCGTGTATGGAATCCAGGATCTCGCCGGAAACGCTCGTGAATGGACGGATACTCTTTACTCTGATGACAACCCGTTCTTCGAGATCCGTGGCAGCAGCAGTTCCACCCCCAGCTACCTGCTGCCGTGTACAGCCTCAAGCCAAAGTGAAGCCGTGCCTTCAGACATCGGATTTCGCTACATCATTCCTTTCGAAAAGTAGACGGGCCAGAGCGCTTGAGTCAGACTCTCCGCTTCATTCTTCCAGTCGCTCTATTGTGGGCGACAGTAGGTTTTTCCGAGAACAGTCCTGCGTTCCGCGGCCCACGTGGGAATGGAAACTACAGCTCGGCAAACGTCCCCGTCTCCTGGGACGAAAAATCCGGCGAGAACATAGCCTGGACCGCTGCACTGGATCTGTCCGGTTGGGCCAGCCCTATTGTACTTGGAGACCGGGTGATCGCCGTGGGGGCCGATGCGAATCTACGCCGGATCTACTGCTTCAATGCAGCCACTGGCGTGAGTGTTTGGTCCCTGACCGTGCCAGAATCCCCGTCTGCATCCAATGCCTACAAGCCCGACTCGTCCGATAGGAAGTGGGATGTCCAGCTTTACGCAGCTGCTACGCCAGCCACCGATGGGAACCAAGTGTATGCGTTGTTTTCGAACGGCCAACTCGTCGCGGTAAATCTCCAGACCGGCACCCTGAGCTGGCTGAAAGCGCTCGGCAGCACCAAGGGAAACGCCTTTGGTCTGACCAACTCCCTGCTTGCCTATCAGAACTCCTTGCTGGTGGTTTTCCAGGGAGAAGAGCGCTACATCGCCCGCCTCGCCGCAAAGGACGGGCAGGAGATCTGGCGCACAGAGCGCGCGTCTGATACCTGGGCTGCACCTTCGTTGGCCCCGCGAAAAGATGGCTCGACACTCGTCGTTCTCCCCGCTTATCCAGCCGTTACGGCTTGGGATGTCGACACAGGCAAGCAGGCTTGGAGTCGAAAAGTCTTTGAGGAAGAGCCGGAATGGTGTGTGGGCCCATCGGCCATTGTGCTCGAGAAAAGCGTTGTCGTCCACATGCAGTTCTGCGGAATGTTCGCCCTCAACCTCGAAGATGGTTCCACCACCTGGCAACTGCTCGAACTGCCCGATGGCAGCGATTTCTCCGACGGGTCCTCGGCTGCAAGCGACGGCCACACCGTCTATCACTTCTGTGATGCGGTGCTTTCGTGCATCGATGGCCAAACCGGAAAGGTCATTGCACAGCGTGAAACCGAGATCTACGAAAACTATGCCTCAGTGTTGCTCAATGCGGGGCGTCTGTACCTTAGCTGCGAGAAAGGCGTGACTCTCGTGCTCGATGCGGACCCCGCAAAAGAACTGTCAACGATCGGGCGCGGCGTCGTCTCGCGAAAGGTTGAATGCACGCCAGCCATCGGCTACGACCGCCTCTACCTGCGCGCAGAGAAAACCCTGTATTGCGTTGGCCTCGCTAGCCCACCTCCGACTCCATGAAAATTGTCCACATTTCACCGGGATCCGGTGGCACCTTCTATTGCGAGAACTGCCTTAAAGACACCGCGCTTGTCCTCGCTCTTCGTCGCCTTGGCCATGACTGCCTGGTAACTCCCATGTACCTGCCGTTCTTTTTGGACGGTTCAGAGATCGCAGAGGACAGCCCAGTCTTCTTCGGCGGCGTAAACACCTATCTGCAACAGCATCTGCCGGTGTTTCGCAAGACTCCTCGCTGGCTAGACCAGATGTTCGATGCCCGCTGGGTCCTCAAGCTTGCTGCCAGTCGCGAAGGTTCAACGCAGGCAGAGGGCCTTGGTGCCATGACCTTCTCCGTCTTGCAGGCGGAGGCCGGAAACCAAGCCAAGGAACTGGAGCGCATGATCCGCTGGCTCAGAGAGCAGGAGCAGCCGGACGTCATCCACATCTCCATGGTCCTGCTTGCTGGGCTGGCCAAGCCCCTCAAAGAGGCTCTGGGCGTTCCGGTGGTTTGTTCGCTTCACGACGAAGATGTCTGGATCGACAAGCTGGATGGCGACTACGCCCAGCAGTGCTGGGACCAGATTCGCAGGTGTCTCTCGCATTGTGATGCCTTGGTGACGGTCAGTCACTATTACCGGGATCTCATGTCGCAGCGGCTCTCCCTGTCGAACCCGCCTCAGGTTGTACCGGTCGGAATCGAGCACACCGGCTACGAGCTTGCGGAGTTCGCAAATCCCCCCGTGATGGGCTACCTCTCCAAGCTCTGTCCGTCGCTCGGGCTCGGCATTTTTGTCGATGCCTTCATCCTGCTAAAGCACCGGCCGGGTCTGGAGCCCCTACGATTGGCGGCAATGGGCGGGCTCACCGGCAGCGATCGTGATTACGTGGCGGGTCTTCGCAGGAAGCTCGCCGCTTTCGGCTTCGAGCAGGACGCGGTGTTTCATGAAAAACTAGATCGAGAGGCCCGCATTCAGATGCTCAAGAGCCTACGCGTGCTCTCGGTACCGATGCCTGGCGGCGAGGCGTTTGGCACATTCATGGTCGAAGCCTGGGCTGCAGGCGTGCCCGTGGTGCAGCCAGACGCCGGCGGTTTTCGCGAGCTCGTGCAACAGAGCGGCGGCGGACGCATCTATGACAACACCACGCCCGAGGGGCTGGCAGCCGCGCTCGAACCATTGCTGCGAGACGCAGATCTGGCGCGCTCACTGGGCGAAGCCGGGCGCAGCGTCGCCCAACAGGAATTCAGCGTTGATACAATGGCAGAGCGGATGGTGAATATTTATGAATCGGTGGTGTAGTTTTTGGCTGGGAATCGCCCTCGTTGGCGCTGGAGCGCACGCAGAGTGGCCAACCTTTCACGGCTCAACTGGCCTGACCGGGTATGCTGATGTGGCGCTTGGTCCTGCGCCCGTTCGGCTGTGGAAGACCAGAGTGGGCACTGTGTTGCCCAGTGCCGTGGTCGGCGATGCGAAGCGTGCCTTTCTGGTTGCTGACGGCAACCGCCTGGTGGCGCTGGAGGCGGCGACCGGGAAGAAGGTGTGGGAGAAGCTGTTCTCCGATGCCGATGGGCCACTGGCCTTTCACGGAGCGCCCCTCTATATCGCGAACGCCGCACTGGTCGTGGTCGCATCCTCAGAAGGGATGGTTTTCGCGGTATCTGCAACGGACGGTGCGATCCTTTGGCAGACCTCTACAGGTGCACCGATTGCGAACTCCGCAACATTCTCCGGGGAGCGAATCTTCGTCATGAATCAGATTTCCGGTGCCGTACAATGCTTGGCGCTGGAGGATGGAAAGAAGCTATGGAAATCAGCCAAAACCGAACGCTGCGACGGGAGTTTGTCTGCTTCAGACAAGCACGTGTTTTTCGGCAACTGCCTTTCTGCGCTGTTCGCGGTTTCCCATCAGGATGGGGCGGTCACAGAGCTTATCTCGTTGGGGCAGAATCGGGAAATGGCAGGAGGAGTCGCTGCTTGGGACAACGCCCTGTATGCTGGAAATCGCTCCGGGACTCTTGTGCGAGCGAGCGTAGGGGACAAGGCCACAGTCTGGGAGGTAAGCGCAGCGGACACTGAGCTGTTTACAACGCCCGCGATCTGTGGGGAGAGCGTGGTGATCGCCAATCCCGCCGGGGCCGTGCACTGCCTGATGGCGGGCACCGGTGAAACTCGCTGGAGCTATCGTAGTGATGGCTACGAAGCGACGTCAACGGTCATCGCTGCGGACTGCGCAATCGTCGGCATTGACGGCGTTCTGATCGGACTGTCGCTGACGGATGGTGCGGTGGTTTGGAAACAGACGCTAGGCGACGAGACGACCGCGCCCTCCCTAATTGCGAACTCTGCAATTGTGGGCACAGATGACGGTCACGTCATTGCTGTGGGGACTCGGCCTTAGTTGGGAGGTGTGCAGAGGAATCTACACGAAGAAAGGCAGGCGCAACGGCAAACCAGAGCTTGACCATTAGGGCCGTCGCATACCACCTCAGACAGCCACACCGAGTTGCGTACGCATCAGATCATTCGCCCACAAAGGTTCTTCATGGCATTACTCGCGATGCAACTGGGAACTAGGGGGCAGGGGAGCCTGATTGTCCCGATGCCAGGTTGTCAGTTGCTTCAATAAGGCCTGGGCTATCTCAGGATGTGTGGCCGCCAGATTGCGACTCTCCTTCAAATCCTGGCTAAGATTGTAGAGCTCGATGTTGCCGTTTTTCAGAAACTGAATCAGCTTCCAGTCACCTTTGCGAATGATGGAGCAGGGGGGATTCTTGTAGGTGCTGGCGATGTGCCAGAACAGCGCGCGCTCTTTCAGCGGTTTGCCGTGCAGTAACGGAACCAGGCTGGTGCCATCGAGCGTGCCGGTGTAGTCAGTGATACCTGCCAGTTGCAGGAAAGTGGGAAAGTAGTCGAGGCCTTGAATCGGCACGTCAGAGCGGCCCGGGGCCACTTTCTTCGGCCAGTTGACCAGCGCGGGGACGCGCAGGCCGCCCTCGTAGACATAGCCCTTGGCTCCGCGAAGTCTCTCATTGGCGCTTTGGCCGCCGTTGAAGCCGTTGTCGGAAGTGAAAATAAGAATCGTGTTGTCGCGAAGGCCCGCTTGGTCGAGATAATCTGTGATGCGCTTCACATTCTCGTCAAGTGCCTTGACCATCGTGGCATAAGCAGCCATCTCTTTCTTCTTTTTCGGGGCCCCAGCGCCCTGGCCGGTAACCGGGTCAGCAGCCTTTTTCATGAAGTGCGCCATCAACTTCTCATTTCTGGGAACTGATGGCCGGTGCGGTGCGTAGTGGTGCAGGTTCACAAAGAACGGTTCCTCTTTATGCCGCTCGATGAAGTCAATCGCGTCGGCGGTGAGCCGGTCGGTC
>DMTJ01000092.1 GCA_003477185.1 Lentisphaeria bacterium | reverse complement strand
TCGCACAGACGCCTACGAGTTCGAAGACGGCAAGATCATGTTTCAGCGCCAGGCAGGTCTGCCCACGTTGGACTATCAGCAGATCGTGGACAGCGTTGGCGTAGAGCCCCTCCGGGCCTTGTTCGAACGTGCCGACCTAGTCGCTTTGAACCACTGGGCTTCCCTGCCGCATATGGACGAGATTTGGCTGAACGTGCAGGCAGAGATCTGTCCCACCTTGAGCGAGAAACGACGCGTGCTTTTTGCGGACCTCGCGGATCCGGAGAAACGAAGCCATGCCGACATCCAGCGTGCCTGCGACCGGTTGCCCGGCTTCATGCCGTTCTACGAAGTCATTCTCGGCCTCAACCTCAAGGAGGGGCTGCATCTCTGCGAAGTCCTCGGTCTCGAACCGGAAGGCGAAGGCGATGCCCAACTCCAACAGCGCGCCGCACTCCTCCGCGAGCATCTTGGTATTACCGCAGTCGCAATTCATCCTGTGGACCGCGCCGTCATTGCGACTGCAGATGGTACTTGCATCACGCATGGGCCGTACACCGAGAAGCCACTGATATCCACTGGCGCTGGCGACCATTTCAATGCGGGACTAGCCTATGGCTGGCTGCTGGGCGCGGAACCTGCGGGTGCCCTGCGTATCGCCGCGGGAAACGCAGGCCGCTACGTAACAACTGCGAAGTCCGCAACCGCCACGCAGCTCGGCGAATTTCTGAGCAGTCTCTGAGTGAAGAGCCCCACCGGGCGCAGGGGCAGAGGGCTCGCGGGAGAACGCCAGTTCAGCGCGAGAGATTGCGGAATCCGCAACCTCTGCGAGGGTACAGCGTATGATCAAAACTCTGTCTATCATTATCCCTGTCTACAACGAGTCCGACACACTGACGGATCTATTGGATCGGGTCCTGCATGTCGCGCTACCGGTAAAGCGGGAGATCATCGTCGTGAACGATGGTTCGACCGACGACAGCCGTCAGTTGGCCGAGGCTTGGTTCGCAGCCCTCAATGTGGAGCAACAGGCCGACGTCTTTCTCCTAGATAAGGCAAACGGTGGAAAAGGCTCTGCGGTCCGCGCTGGTATCGAGCAGTCAAATGGTGATGTCGTCATCATCCAGGACGCGGATTTGGAGTATGATCCGAATGACTACGAGGCCTGCATCGCCCCCATTCTAAATGGCGAGGAACTGGTCGTTTATGGCTCACGCGAGCGGTTCGCCCGCAATCGTCTGCACTCATCCTTCGCCTTTTATGCGGGGGGCCTGGCAGTCACCTACTGGATGAATCTGCTCTACGGCAGCAGCATGACCGACGAGCCCACTTGCTACAAGACATTCTCTGGGCGTTTGATTCGTGCCCTTCTTTTTCGCGGCGACAAGTTTGAATGGGAGCCAGAGGTCACCGCCAAACTGCTGCGCCTTGGCGTTCACATCCACGAAGTACCGATCAGCTACGCACCTCGCAAGGTGGACGAGGGCAAAAAGATCAATTGGAAAGACGGTGTCCAGGCTCTGGCCGTAGCCCTATATTGGCGGTTCATGCCCTTGGACGCGGAACGAAAAAAAGTCGCCGCTGTCCCGGGAATGGCCGAGTGCCTCGCCGCCTCTCGTTGGCCTTGGGCCATTATGATCGTGGCGATGTGTGCTGTGGCGCGGCTCTCTCCCCCCTCGCTGGCGGCCGGCATCGCTTGGTCGTCGGCAGTGCCCGCGGCAATGCACCTGGCCTGCGTACGTCGCAGCATGCTGTGCGCAATCCTTGCCGCTGGCTGGGTGGTGGGTATTCCGCTGTGGCATGGCGGCGCGTTTGCTATCTCCGCAACGGCCATGCTCTGGAGTGTGTTATGGCTCACTCGGTTCGCCCAGAAACGGCGCGTCTTTGATCTGGCACTTGCAGCTACTTCTATTGCCGGCCTTGCTTGCACACTGCCCTGGTCTCAGGCGCAGCTTCAGGCAACGGTTGCGCTGATTGCGCTCCCGTTGTTACTTGCCGTCGTGCCCGATCGCCCGGACACGACAGCCTCATAATCAGCGCCGAAATTCGGGAGCTGGCCCGGTTTTGTGATCGAACGTCGGCAGGCCCTTGCTATTGCCACCGTAATAGCCGCGATACTGAATGTCACCAGTGACTGTCAAGTTGGAGTCGCCGCAGTCAAGCCCTGCGCTGCTCCCCTCGCACGGGCACTGACAGCTGCTCACCAATGCAGCGGCGATGATCAGAACAAAGAGTGGAATGAGCTGTTTCATAACGGAAGATCCCCATGGCTCTCGTAAGCAATGCTCAAGTATGTTGCGAACTCCGAAAAATTGCAAGTGACTAGTCCTTGAACTCTGCGGCAAGATTCGAGATACTGTCCTTGGCATCGCCAAATAGCATGCGCGTATTCTCGCAGAAAAACAGCGGATTCTGAATGCCCGCAAAACCGGAGCGCATCGAACGTTTCAGTACGAACACCGAGCGAGCGCGATCAATGTCGATGATCGGCATGCCGTAGATCGGGCTGGACTCGTCAGTACGTGCGGCAGGATTCACGACATCGTTGGCACCGATCACGATGCCTACGTCCACGTTCTCCATCGTCGGGTTCACATCATCCGGTTCGACCAGCATCTCGTACGGCACCTGCGCCTCGGCCAGCAACACATTCATGTGCCCTGGCATGCGCCCGGCCACCGGATGAATGGCAAAGCGAACTTCGCAGCCGTTCTCCTCAAGAATGGCTGCCAGCTCCTTCACCACATGCTGCGCCTGTGCAACTGCCATGCCATAGCCTGGCACAAAAAGCACCGAACGCGCTGCTTCGAGGACGTAGTAAGCATCCTCTGGCGTGATCGGCTTCGCTTCGCCCTCGATCGCTGTGCCACCACCAGCGGCGGCCGCTGAGCCAAACCCGCTGAACAGCACATTGGACAGCGACCGGTTCATCGCCTTG
>DMTJ01000103.1 GCA_003477185.1 Lentisphaeria bacterium | reverse complement strand
CTTGGTGGTCGGGGCCATCGGGGCCTTTGCGATCTTACACTTCAAAAAGCCCGGAGCTGCTGAAACATCACGCACTGAAGGCGCAGCCAAGGAAGCTGAAGAGGTCCTTAAGACGGCACGCCAGGAAGCCGGCCACCTGGACAAGGAAGCCAAGATCAAGGCCAAAGATGAGCTGATTCGGGTGCGGGACGAATTCGAGAAATCAACCGCGGATCGCAGAACCGAGCTCACGGACCTTGAAAAGCGGCTCAATGAGCGCGAGGCAAACATCGAAAGAAAGATGGACCTGGTCCAAACGCGCCTCGACGATGTCAGCAAGCGCGACGCGGATCTGACCGATCACCAGAAGCAGCATAATCGCCGCGAGGCCGATTTAGAAGATCAGCAGAAGAAGCTCACCAGGACCCTTGAGGGCGTGGCTGGCATGACTCGTGATCAGGCCCGCGTCCAGATCATGCAGACACTCGAGCAGGAGCTGACCAACGAGCGAGGTACGCTCGTTCGTCGACACCTAGAGAAAGTCAAGCAAACGTGCCAGCGCGAAGCACAGAACCTCATGGTCGGTGCCATGCAACGGCTCGCCAGTGACTGCGCATACGAACGAACCACCAGAACCGTATCACTGCCGTCAGATGATATGAAGGGCAGAATCATCGGTCGTGAAGGCCGAAACATTCGCGTCTTCGAGGCTGCAACCGGCGTGAATGTGTTGATCGACGACACCCCGCACGCAGTGGTCATCACCTGCTTCGACCCAGTGCGTCTGCAGGTCGCGCACAACGCCCTGCAAAGGCTCGTCGAAGACGGCAGAATCCATCCCACGCGCGTAGAGGAAGTGGTAGAGAAGGCGCGCGAGGAAATCGACGAAGAGATTATTCACGTAGCCGAGGAAGCGCTGCACGAGCTGCAGATCGTCAACGTCCCGGCTGATGTGGTCAAGACACTTGGTCGGCTTCGTTTTCGCTACAGCTACTCACAAAACGTCCTCCATCATTCCATGGAAGTGGCCCGCTTTATGGCAATGATGGCTGCCGAACTGAACCTCGATGTCCAGCGCGCGAAACGCATGGGCTTGTTCCATGATATCGGGAAGGCGATGGATCATGATATTGAAGGCACACATGCCATCATTGGCATGGATTATCTGCGCCGGGCAAATTTTCTGGACGACGAGATTCTCAACGGCGTTGGCTGTCATCATGAGGAAATTCCAGCGACCAGCCCGCTCGCTTCGCTGGTAAGCGTTGCCGATGCAATGAGTGCAGGCCGGCCCGGGGCCCGCTCCGAAACGACCGAGTTCTACATCAAGCGTCTGGACAACCTTGAAGAGATCGGTCTCAGCTTCCGCGGCGTCGAACAGTGCTATGCCCTACAGGCCGGACGTGAGATTCGCGTGACAGTCGAGCCGGACAAGATCAACGAGAACGCCGCCGCGGTTCTAGCCAGAGACATAGCCACTCGCGTCGAAAACGAGATGCAGTACCCCGGCCAGATCCGCGTCTGTGTGGTGCGGGAGACTCGGTCCATCGAGTACGCCAAGTAGTTTGCGCCACGCCCGCTGCGGTTCGAACTTCCGGGTTCGAACTCAGCAGGGCGGCGACAAGTCACTAATTGGCGGTGAAGGCCAGAGCGCGGAAACTGGTGCCGCCAGGCTTGATGCGCTCTGCCCGATTCTCCAGGATCTCCACCTCGAGCGTATGCCCGCCCTTGGCCAGCTCAGAGAAGAACATCACAGTCATCGGGTAATTGAAGTCGCTGTAGTGATGCAGGGTATCAATCTCTTTGCTCTCTTCACCATCGACGGTGCAACGGATAATGCCTGCATCCGGCCCTGATAGCATGTAGGCACCGATTGCCGTCCCCACAAAGGCCACGGTCAGCTTGCTGTATGCCGTGCTGCTGTAAATCAGCGGGCTGTTTAGAAAACGATCCCGCACGCCCCCGGCGCTCTCGGTGGGCCAGTCAGGCACACCGATGGTCCAGTCGGGGCCTGCGTCTACGGCGGCTGCTGGCAAGAAGCGCCCCCTAGTATAGCTGAAGGGATCAAGTGGTTCTTTAGCCGGGTATGGAGTGGGCGCTGCGGAGTTCGCAAGCGGGGCTGCCCAGGCCTGCTGCACGGCGTTCCCGATCATGGTGGCGCACATCGTATTGCCATACTTAGCTGGATGAACCCCGCCAAACTTCTTCCAGTCCAGCTTGTCCGCCGCAATCAGCTCCGCCAGCTCCTGCGCCAGGTGATTTACCGAAACAGCGTAGTGTGCAGCCACCTTGCCATGTGCCGCGATAGACCGCGGCTCCTTGCCTGCCTGGAGTTGCTCCAGCATTCGTGGATTCACAAAGTAGGTCATCATGATGTCCACGTTCGGATTATGAGCCCGTGCCTGACTGATAATCCCCTCCATCCCGCGCAGCGCGTCGTCGTAACCCTGCGCCGAATCTTGATCATCATTCACGGCAAACTCGACAAAGAGTAGGTCCAGCGGTCCCTGGCTGAGGACGTCTCGCTGCATGCGAAACGCACCCGTGTCGGAGCAAGTCGAGCCAATGCCAGCGTTGGTGAATGTGAATTGCGTCTCGGGGAAACGCTGGCTCAACATCTCGGCCACCATGGGGCGATAGCCATCCATCTCGGTGATCGAGCCACCGAGAAAGGCGACATGCCCTGCCCCGCTGCGCTCAAACTGAATGCGGCTGTTCTGGAAGTCGCTCCGAACCGTGACATTCTCAGCGCCAACAATCTCCTCGGCGCTGCTCTCGCCCTTGCCCTGACTGTGCAGCAGGATGAAATCCACCAGTGGTGTCGGATCCTCCAGCGAGTGCGGATGATGCCCGGCGTCCCGCTTGTGGATCACCTCGATCAGACCGCCCAGCGCTTGGTAGCGGCGCTCGACGATTGCGCTATTCTCCGCGACCGGCACCACCTCATCGACATCTCCCACCACATGGATCAGCGGGATTCCGGCCTTTGCCAGCGGCTCAAGATTGTCAATCGGATTCGCGTCGTACGCCAGCGCTTCGGCTTCAGTCAGCCCGTAATGTCCCAGACATTGCTCCCAGTCGCTCGGACTGCCCGCGCCAGCCCCCTTCCCGCCGGGCCAGCTCTTGAAATCGCAGACTGGGTTATCGGCGTAAATGCAGGCGACCTTGTCTGGATTCTTGGCTGCCCAGCGATAGATCAACAGCCCGCCACGGCTCATGCCCTCAAGGACGGCGCGATCGGCCAATAGATGCTCAAAGCGCAGATACTCGTACAGCTCATCCCACCGCGCAAGTGCGCCCGGGGCCCCAAATGAATTTCCTACCTCGGCATAAACTACGTGGTAGCCCCGGTGCAGCAGGGCGACATCGAACTGGGGCTCATGCCCCCAGAATTGTGCCCGCCAAATCCAAGGCTTGCCATCGGCTGCCTCTCTGGGCGCCACGACCCGGCAACCGCCACCGGTCAGTTCAAAGTCATACTGCTCAAAGCCATGAAAGCCACTCTTTGTCCCGGCAAACCTCGCCTCTTCAGCCATTACCTACTCCACTATCCTGCCAAAATCATTCGTGCCGCGCAAAGCAAGCAGGGTAAGCCACGTAAGCGCCAAGTCAATGCAATCCGCGGCGACACGCGGCGGAGGGCCCCAAGGCAAGCGAACCACATTTCACTTCTGGCGGCGAGCCAGCGTGGCGCAACCGCCAATCAGGAGCGCAGGAATCAGGATACCGAAGAGCAGGCTAAGCGCCCCAGACAGAGCGAGGGCCGTCGGCGAGATAACAGGCGCCGAACGCACAGTGCCATTGCCGATGTGGACGCGACCAAAGCACCCCCCAGATAATGAGCCCGAGGAGCGACGCGTAGCACGCAATGGACAGGCAACCCGGGTCACTGCTCAGCATCCAAGGCCGGCGGCCGACACAATGCTCACTCCGACAATGACACGGCTCATTTTGCAAGCTCCTTTTCGATCGCTGCGGCAACGCGGGCGGCGAGGCGTGAGGAACCAGCTTTGCTGAAGTGGACGTCGCCGGGCTTGGAGAAGAGTTCGGGTGGGAAGGCTGCGGACTCCGCAAACAGGTCATTGCTGGGAATGCCGTGCTGGGCCATGACTTCGGCAGCGACGGAGTTGTAGCGTGGGGCGTCTTGCGGATGACGACCAGCTTCGTCTTCGGGCACGATGGTAGTGGAGGCCCAGACTAAGGTGGCGCCAGTTTTCTTCAGTTGCTTCACGATGGTCTGCAGATTCCGCCGATACTTGGGGAGCGGCACGGAGATGGTGCCGTTGATCTTGTCGCGCTTGCCGTAGACTTTGGCATCGGGATGGCGATAGCAAAGGTCGTGCAACCCCCAATTGAAGTGGATGAGGTCCCACTTGGT
>DMTJ01000537.1 GCA_003477185.1 Lentisphaeria bacterium | reverse complement strand
CGCCATGAGCGTGGGGCCAACAGGCCGCCTGGGGAGCCTGAGCAACCTGTGCGCAGACGCCCGCGTGTACAATCTGACGCGCTCAGCGGCGGAAAAGCTGTGCGACGAACTCCGTGATGCCGTAGCAAACTCCTGGGAAAAGATATTTGCAGACTGTGGTATTGGCAAAACCGAGCAGGACGCGTTCGCGCCGACGTTCGAAGGCGTCAGGCACCGCTAATAGCCCTGGCTTTGGCTCATTTGGCGTTGAGTCTCGCGCCGACGGCACCGCCGGGATGGATTACGGCGAACTGCTCGTTCTGAAAGCCCGTTTGCTCGATGAGGGCGGCTTGCAAGGCATCGAAGATGGCTGAGAGAACGACGAAGCTGGTCGTGCCCTGACTGTTGTATTTATCGGTCTCACGCTCGACATGCATCTTGAGCACAATGTCCGCCCCTTGGGCCAGCGGTGACTCGGTGTTCTCAGTGATCCCAATGACGGTTACATCCTTATGCTGGCAGATCTCAAGGATCGGCAACAGCTCGGCGGTTTTGCCGCCACGAGACGCGAGGATCATGACGTCGCCCTGCTTGAGGAAGCCGCTGGCACCATGCAGGGCTTCGGCCGGGGAGATAAACCGAGCTGGCAGTTCGATGCAGCACATCAGATGGGCAAAGTGTTGGCAGGCAATCCCCGAATGGCCACAGCCGCTGGCCCCAATTCGCACGGCGTTTGCCAGAACGGTGACAGCCCGCTCAAAGGAAGATCTGTCGAGGAACTCCAGGGCGCGCATCAGCGCAGAGGACTCAATCGCAAACGAGTCCTCTGCCTGCTTCCAAATGCCGTCTTTCACCAGTTACTCCCCGATGACCTGTACTTGGCAGGTGCGCTTTCTTGCCCGCACCTGGTCCCAGTCGATAAAGTAGATGAAGCCGAACTCGCCCAGTTGCAGCTCGCCATCGACAATGAGAATCGTCTCGGAGCGCCCAAAGAAACAAGAGCGCAGGTGCGCTTCGGTATTGAGGCTGGTCCATTCGCCTTCTTCGGTGCCAAGGCTCATGGCAAAATCGATATGCTCTTTGCCAGGATGCATGTATTGGCCTTCTGCCCGGCAGGTGGGGATCAGCTTCTCCATGATGTTGCACAGGTCCTGCTGCAAGAATTCAAGGCCGAAGTAGGTCTTGTCGTGCGAGCATTCCTGGGTCATCACCGAGCAGGTGGTGTGGTGGGAGTAGACCACGATGTTGCCATGGGTGACGCCGGTGCCAGCCACCATTTCTTTGACGTCCGCCGTGATATCGTGGAAGGTGGGATTCAGCCCCTTGGACTGCAGTTCAATCTTCTCGGTTACGATCTTCATGTGGTTCTTCCGGTTCTTCGTGTTCTGTGTCATGGGGAGGGCAGGGGAGGGCGTTATTCGCCAATGATATGAATGGTGACCTGCCGTTGGCGAGCGCGCGTGTGATCGAAGTCCACGAAGTAGATGTGGCCAAATTCGCCAAGCTCTAATTCGCCGTCGACTATCGGGATGGTCTCGCTTCGTCCCATGATCGAGGATCTGAGGTGGGCATCGGTATTGAGTGTGCCCGGTTTGTTTTCCCCGTGCTCCGCAGCGAATACGGTCAGCTCAGGGCCGGGATGCATGTACTGGCCCTCCTTGCGGCAGGTCGGAATGATCCGCTCAAAGACGTCGGCGAGGTCTTGCTGGAGGTAGGTCAAGCCGGTGTAGGCTTTGTCGAAGGAGTCCTCTTCGATCATCACGGCGCACGTGGTGTGACGCGAGAAGACCACGCAGATTCCTGATGCAATCTGTGCTTCGGCGACGATGGCCTTGACCTCGTTCGTGATGGTGTGAAAGGTCGGCCGTTGTCCGGTGGATTCCAGCTTGATTGTGTCTCTGATGGTTTTCATGCTTGCTTCCTGGTTTGTTGTCGAAGATTCAATGTCCAACAGCCAACACGGAATTTCCAAATCCAAGGAAATGCGTTGTGGCTGCTTTTTCGATTCCTTGGTCGGTTGGCTATTCCGTGTTGGTTATTGGATATTCAACCTGATGCTATTGATCTTTGCGCTTCTTCGCTGTTCCCACGCTAGCGAACAGGATAGCTATCAACTCGTCCGTTTCCGTTAGAAGGGGAGCAAGCTTCGATTCTGGGGTAACCATTTTTGCCCTGCTGACTACTTTCAGCCAGACCTCTGTTTCCCGTAGTTCTTTGAGTGAGATCTTTAGTTTGTGCACAAAATCTGCCTTAGATTCGGCGCTTTGGGCCTCCCCTTAGTTGGGGGCAGGAGAGGTGCCACTGCGTAGGATCTGTGAAGCAACGTGTTTGCCGGCCTTTGTGTCTGGCAATGCCTCAGAAAGCGCGATAATTCGGACGGCATAGTCGATGAAACGATCTTGAAGGTCAAACTCTCTCTTCTTCTGTATTTTTCTCTCCGCTGTTTGGTTGCGATTTTGTGCTCTAATATCCACTGACCAAAACGGAATTTCCAATATCCAAGGAAATGCGTTGTGACTGCTTTTGGGGTTCCTTGGTCGGTTGGCTATTCCGTGTTGGTTATTGGATATT
>DMTJ01000429.1 GCA_003477185.1 Lentisphaeria bacterium | reverse complement strand
ATAACTACCGCGTCGTTTCGGCTATTGTTGGCACCCACTGTACTGCCCTGACCTCCGCCTGTGCGGAAGGACTTGAGGCCAGTGGTGAAGGCTGCACAGAGTGGACCGGAAAATCTGCTATTCTTCTCGAAGTGATCGATACCGCCGATCCCGTCGTAATTGGCGCCGAGACCTCCTTTGTGATTAAGGTACGCAATCAAGGCTCGGCACCGGAGGAGAGTATCGTTGTGATCGCAGAGTTTCCGCCTGAATTTGAGCCAATGAAAACTCAGGGTCCCACCGTCGCCGATATGCTTGGGCAGGTGGTCACCTTTCGCCCATATGCGCGGCTCGCCGGTCACGAGACCATAGAGTACTCGATCAGGGCTCGTGCCAAAGTCGCCGGTGATGCACGTCTGAGCGTGAAGTTATCTTCACGCTTGCTTGATCCACCACTTGTCGAAGAAGAAAGCACGCAGGTTTACTAATTTCTGTGGAAGCGGCCACTACGCCCCGAGCGGTGCGTAGGTCTCAGCCTGCCGCGCTAGCTCCTAGGATCGGCGTTGCCCTCTCGGGCAGTGGCTTTCGTGCCAGTTGCTTCCACCTTGGATTTCTGCGACGGCTTGAATCATACGGAATCTTGGGCAGGGCCGAAGCGATCTCAGCCGTCTCCGGCGGCTCTCTGGCAGCAGCCTATTACCTGATCGAGATGCAACGCAAGTTGCAGGTGAATCCGTTTCGCGAGCGCGAAGAAGCCGCGGATGAAATTATCCGCCAGTTTATTTCCCTCGCATCGCATGATCTAGCTGCTGCGGCTGGGCTCTACCGGCCCTTGCAACATCCGCTTCGCATTTTCGGTCTTGGCACAGCCGGCGGTGATGGTGCCCTAGGCGCTGAGATCCAGCGACACTTCTTTCGCCCCAGCCTGACGCTTGGCGACTTGCCTCGCCAAGAGGTGACGGGCGGGGGGGATGAGATTCGGTTTACCGGCAGCCGGATCCTACTGGGAACTGCCTCCTTGGGCACTGGCCAGCGTCGCGTCTTCAGTCAGGAGCCAGAGACGGGGCTCGACGCGCAAATCGCACAGCGCGGAATTAACGTGCTGGAACTTGGCCAGATCGTAGGAGCCTCCTGCGCAACGCCCGGGCAATGGCGTCCCGTAAACATGGCCGGAGACCGGCTGTTGGATGGCAGTCTAGTAGACAGCCTGGGGCTGGAGTCATTGCTCGACTACTTCGAGTTATCCCATCCGCATGACAATCGCCTTCGCGCAGAGTTTCGACAGCCCACTCTGCGCCCCGGCCCAGAGCATGACATCGTCGTGCTTGTGGCTGATGGTTCAGGGAGCCTTTCGGCAATCCGGCACAGCGGCCGTAGCCAGTGCGTGGCGGCATTGCAGGCAGCAAACCGCCGGCGCAGCATGCAGATGCTGCAGGAATGCCAGCGCAGCCAATTATTGAGCAGCTATGCCTTCGCCCACCTGACCATGCAGGCGGATGACTCACTTGGGGTTGCACTGCCTGATGAGTTCGTGCCGGCCCTTGCCGCATTGCGCGATGGGTTCACGCCCATCACTCCCTTAGAAGCAGAGCTTCTGGTTCATCATGGCTCTCTGCTGGCCAAGCAGGCTCTGAGAAAACGCGTTCCTGAATTGCATCCTGCGATCACGCAGCCGGATCCTGTGCCCATGCCGATTCTGGCCGCCCAACGCCGTGGCGATGAACTCAAAGCGGCGCGCAAGAAGGTGGAAGAAACGCGCCCCAAAGCGGTCAACCCAGAAGGGAAGGAGAGCAAATCGTCCCGCAAGCGCCAAAAAAAACTCGGCGAGAAGCGAGGAGGGACGAAGCGCAGCAGCGAGGAGCGAGAGAAGGGAAAGAAGCGCACCGATGCTGCCGCAGAGGATGATCCCCGCCTCGCCACCGCAGGAGAGATCGTCTGGCGACGTGAGGAAGGCGACCGCGTCCCCTACGCAGTCCACTTGTGCAACGCATCGATCTGCAAGGCCAGCATTGTCGGCGAGAGCCGTGAGTGGATCAGCAAGTACCTGCGCGATGGTGCCAGGCACTGGACGCGGGACATACGACGTTTTCCCTTTTTACATGGCGTTCTGCTAGCGTTAGCCATTTCGATCGTGCTCACTGTGTCCTTCGGCGTGATGCGCCTTGAGATTGTACGTGGACGCTCGCTTCCCACCTTTGTGGCTGACTTTAGTTGCGGCGTGGTCAACTCGCTGATTCCAACCGCAGTACCCGAGGTCATCGAACCGCACGTAGAGTTTCTGGTTTCGCCAAGCGCTCTGCGCGCTGGCTTGGCCGGTCCCAGTGGGCCGAACCGAAGCCCTGGCGTGATCTGGTCTGGCATGTATGTGCTGACGACTCTCTCCGTGTTTGCCTGGGCGCTCTATCTGGGAATGTGGCTGCGCTGGCTTGCCTTGTCGCGCTTGCCGTGGGCAGGCTATGTTGAGAAATATACGCTTGGTGGGGCGCCGGGAGACGCACGCGTGCGCAAGCGTCGGCGAAATCTGAAAGGTGTAAACGTCACTCCAAGGTCTAGACGTCGTCGCTCCGAGTTCATGTACTACCTGTGGCGCACGGGGCGGCATTGATGGTACGCCGGGTTGGTCAGGCCGTCACCGATGCGAACCTCGCACTGGGTAATCTGATTTCATGGTACGGCGCTGGTCTGGTTGCCGTTGTGGCGATCGATGTGCTTAGCTCCGCGTTGCGTGGTGGCAGTGTCGCCTGGCAGGAAGTGGGCTGGCACCTGTTCGCAGGCCTGCTGCTGCTTACCGCGCCGATGACGCTCGCAGAAGACCGGCACGTGCGCGTCGATGTGTTCTATCACAAGTGTAGGCCAAAGACCCGAGCCTGGATCAATCTCGTTGGCGTTGCAGCCCTGCTTACGCCATTCTGCGGCGTGGTCATCTGGGAAGGAATGCAGTTCACCCGTGCTGCCTTTCTCCCCTCCGGCTGGGAAGCCAGTGCCAACGATAACGGCCTGCCACTGCGCGGCATCGTCCGTGCGCTCATCCCGTTCAGCTTCGTCCTACTCTGGCTTCAGGGCATGGCCACGGCTCTCAGGGGCGTTCTGGGAGACAAGCCCCCATGCGAAGCCTGATTGGCCTAGGCCTACTGGCTAGCGCGCTCTGTGGATGCGTCACGCCCCCTCGGGGTCAACCAGAACTTCGGCAAACCTCCTGGCGGGATTCTGGAAGCCGCCCCCCAACTCTGCCAGAGA